>CAKKQB010000030.1 GCA_919901915.1 Omnitrophica bacterium GWA2_41_15 | reverse complement strand
GGGAGTTTTTCTCTGAAAGAAGTTTTAAATGATTTGCAGAGAAAATTAAAAGAGATAGGAGCTGAAAACCAAAAACAGATTGAGCTGGTTATTTCAGAGATACCCAATAGGCTAAGATTAGAAACTGTTTCTGAAGAAGAAGGGTTACTAATCAGGGATATTTTAAAGAGATTTCTTATAGGTAATATTGCGGCAGGGATAACTCAATTTATCGTAAGGGCATTTTTCGAGAATGATAAGTTTGTTATTGAGATAACTAATAAGGACAAAAAAACTGTTTCTACTATGCATAAAGGGGATATTGAAAAAAGGGAAAATTATAGGAGCTCGATTTCCATAAAAGATTTTTTTTCTAAGGGAACAAATATTGTTATCAAATTTCCTAAAGATATGGCTTTGTATGAGGGGATTGGTGTGGTTTTTGGGCTTGAGGACGGCATAATCCCTTGGGTATTACAACAAAAATGTATGCCTGTTGTTGGCGTGGGGCCGAAAGAAAGAAGAATTTTAGAAGATTTAGCTCATAAGATGCTATTTGAGGGGGGTGATGGTTTGTCTGCTCCGCAAATAGGAATATTAAAGCGATTAGTTGTGATTAAGGGAGGTTGGTGGAGATGGTTTCTTGATAAAGGAGTTATAAAGTTAGTAAATCCTGTGGTTATTTGGGCTTCTCAAGGAATGACCAATATTACTGAGGGGTGCTTGAGTAGGCCAGGAATGGAGGTTAATGTTGAAAGGCCTTATATTGTTGTGGTAAAGGCAATGGATGAAAAGGGCAAGCTAAGAAAATATTTATTTTTGGGCAAGCGAGCGCGCGCAGTTTTACATGAAATAGATCATTTAAATGGCAAGCTTGCAGGCATGACGCAAGTTGCCGCCTCGGCGGTGGAGAGGAATTTATTCGCAACTTCTTCTTCCGCGGTATGTGATACTGGGCTGGGGGCTGTAATAAATATTACTGATATAGCATGGCAAAAATTGGGTTACGGTGTCTCTTACTTAAAATCCGCTATAGAAGAAATTAATCCGCAAGCTACGATTACTAGAATAATAGTTAATGATTGTTCATTAATTCGCGGCTTAATGGTTAGGGGAAGCGATATAGATGAAATGTATATAGGCATAACTGGGATTGAGAATGAGAATATCTTAAATTCATTGACCTTAAAGTTCGCGGAATGGATTAAGTTTGAAGAGTTAAATTTAAACGCTTCTAATGGCTTTCCGTTAGTAATAAACGATATTTTCTTAAGAAAAAAAGAAGCCCATGCTTTAAAAGAGGGGAAAAGTATTATGACGATCTATGAGAAAGGTGGGTTTAGGCCACGGCAGGACTTATTAGAAGAAAGCAAGTTCATTTCAAATAAGCAGATGGATAAATATATAGCTCGGATTAAATTTTTACTATTGGCAGGTCAGTTAGATCCGGAGAATGTGAAGATATTGTTGAAGAAAATGAATTTCGATGGCAAGGGTGAATTGATTAATGGTGAGTTTTATCGAGAATTGAAAGATATCATAGAGAATTATGATAATTCTATGCTCAGTGATCCTGCAATTCGACTGGCCATTTCACTCCAAGAAGTATTGGATAATCCGGTTAAAATATTTGTAGTTGCCGAAGGTGAAAAAGTAGAATTTAAAGAAGCGTTGTTTGAACTCTGCGCTAAGAATTTAGTACGTGTATTCAATAATAAGCTTATCGTCGTCTGGAGAGTTGGTAATCCCAGATGGAGCGAAAAATTTTGGAAAAATCAGATAGTAGTGAGAGAAAAGGTTAATCTTGGATATAAAAATTCAGATTTACCCGCTAAAGTATTAGAAAGACTAATTAAAAGCGGCAAGTTAGGTAGTCAAGAGTTAGAAACGACAAGAGCAGGAATGCTAATAGATGATGCGGTACAAAATAAAATTATTGAAGCGCTAAACCATTATTCTCTTTTTGTGAGCGCGGAAGCGGTGGAAATTATCAAGGAAAATATTGGTTTGTTTAAAAATAAGCTTATCTTGACTATGAGAAGCTTGTTAAAGAAGGGCGATATAGAGAGAATATATAGTCAAACTGCTATTATGGCTCAGTATATTTTACGGCTTTTGCCCTATATAGCTCTTGCTGATAAGAAAGAAACTGAATTAATCGCGAGATTTATTTATGAAAAAGCCCTTAATAAAAGGATGCCAGAATTTATCGTTTATACTGCGCTTGAAGGAATAGCCAGGATACTATCTTATATTGAGGATGAGAGTTTAAGGATGCAAATAATCCAGAGAGTTAAAGAATTAAAGAAAAACAAGATTGAATGGATACAAGAATTATCCGGGATAGTATTAGAAATGGCAGAAGTTACCACCCAATTAAAAATTAAACCTAAAGAAGAAGTTATTAATCTTTTAGGGGGAAAGTTACATATTGTTGTCTATAATAGGGGAATGCTGAACGTTTCGCGAGAAGAAGGCCAAATTATAATTGAGATAGGATTAGGCTCTGTGGCAAAGGCAATTTATGATTTATTAAGAAAAAGTAATGGCGGCATTGTGATTTGTTCCGCGAGAACGCCCGAAGAAAAGCTTATTGCCGATAGCGAAAATTTATTAGGCATAGAAGGAAACGTTTGGATTAAATTTATCCATCAGCCGGATAAAGCTTATGATGGTTTTTATAATAAATTTTCTAATCCGATACTTTGGTTATTACAGCATAGTATGTTAGACAAATTGTTGAATAACCAAAAGAAACAATTGATAAAAGAATCTGTATTTGACGTCGAGACATACGCTGCTTATAGGGATTACCTTAAAATAAACGAGAATTTTGCTGCTGTTATTTTGGAGTTTACCAAAGGGGCAAAGGAAGCAATGGTCCTCTTGCAAGATTACCATCTTTATCTTGTCCCGCGTATTTTAAGATCAGCATCTGATAAGTTAAGGATAAGGCATTTTATCCATGTTCCTTGGCCAAAGGTGGAATATTTAAATACTGATGTCCCAGAAGAGATTGTGAGAGATATTTTAGAAGCGGTTTTAGGAAATGATGTAGTTGGTTTTCATATTAAAGAATATGCTGATAATTTTATAGAAGCCTGCGTGAAGATCTTAAATGCTGAAGTTAATTATGCCACAAATACTATTTTCTATAAGGGGAGGAATACTTTTGTTCAGATTAATCCAATCGCAAACGATATAGGTCTTGACTACTGCTTTGTCAGCCGCCCGGAAATATTGAGGGAAATTCAGGATTTAAGGGTTAAGCTGGAAGGGAAGATTATTATTGGTAAGGGTGAAAGAATGGATTTAACTAAGGGGATAATTGAAAGCCTTTTGGCTTTTAAGATGTTATTAGAGGATCATTTTGAACTTAGAAGCAGAGTTGTGATGTATTGCAGTTTCGAGCTGAGCCGGCAAAATTTTATTCAGTGGCAGAGATTAAGTAAAGAAATGGAAGAATTAACGATTGCAATAAATAAAAAGTTTTCTGCTTGGTCTGAATGGAACGGAATAGTTAGGTCTGAAGAAGAACTAAAAACGCTTTATGGACAAGATTGGCCGGTTCTGATTGTGGATTTAAGGCCGCGAAAGACGCTGGTTCCTTTATGTATGTTGGCGGATGTAGCTTTAGCAAATCCTTTGATTGATGGAATGAATCTCGTCGCAAAAGAATTTGCCGCTTTTAATGCCCCGTTGTTTATAGCAAAAATAAACGCGGATTTGAAGGGAATGTTTAGTGTAGACGCTGTTAAATTACAACCAGCCGTAATACTTGCTTCTAAACATATGGGTGCTAAAGAGGAAATAGATAAGGGCGCTATTATTATTGATCCTAATAATATTAAGGAAATAGCGAAAGCGCTTTATCTAGCTGTGAATATGGCTCCCCATGCTCGTGCTCAGAAAGCTTCTTTATCTGCTGAGCAGGTTTCTTTAAATACCAGAAGCGATTGGATTAATAGATTATTGAGCGAAATTGCGGCATCTCCGATTATGTTTGTGACCTCTTCTTCTGTAAAGGATAGGAATTGTTTTTCTGATATAGAAAAAGGAATCGCCACTATTTTACGTGATAACCCATTTATTACTTCGCATTTAAAAAAGGCGCTTTCCGATCTCGCGCAAGTTCATGATGTTATTGACAAAGAAGCGATAGTCGTGCGTATTGCGGGAGAATTGGTAAGTAGTGAGGCGGGAGTTGTTCCGGAGATAAACGTGAAAGGCCTGGGGTTAGATGATTATACTCAGAGGTTGCTGGAAAGTGTAGTAGGGCATTTAGAAGAATGGCGTAAGTTCTTTTTATCATTCAAAGGTGATATTGACGCGGCTATAGCGGCAGTAAGGCGGAATAGAGAAAAATTTCTCAGAGCTGAACAAGGCGAATTTGCTTTTGCCACGGAGATATTTACCAGCGATGATGTAAAATCTATTTCAGAAGACTTGTGCGGCCAAACAGTTATTAATCTTACCGGCTTAAGTGAGTCGGCCCGTGTCGATTTATTTGCTAAATTCAGAGCGGTTAAGCCCAAGCATCGTTATGCTCCGTGGCTACCATGCCTGATGGCTACTTTGTTGGGCGGTGCTGGTAGCCGTTGGCAGAATGATTTGCGAGCAAATGATCCAAATAAAGAAGCTTTCAAAACCATGCTTATTGCGAGGTTGCCCGATAACTTACGTAATTTTATTTATCTTTTTAAGGCTGCGGTTCCTTTTGGAAAGAAAGGTACTGTTTTAAGCGCAAGCTATTTAAATAGAGAAAGTTTAGTTAAAGTAGGTATGTTTGTGTTGATTAATGAAAGCAACAGCTGTGATGCTCTGAAATTTCTTCAGGCAGCCATAGAGCAGGAGTTTCTCGCTTCTGAGGCGCAAGAGGCTTTGGCAAAAATCATGGTTTTAATCCAGCCGATTATGCCGCGCCGTGTGCCAACTGAAGCGATGGTAAAAGAGTTTTTTCAGAGAGAGCCGGATCAGATACCGAAGAAAAAGTTTGGCGAGATTGATACAGAAATTTTAAAATCGCTTTATTGTTATTGCCAGCAGCATGCCGGTGAGATTGCTATAGATATTGACGATAATACGGTATTTGGTCCGGAGAATCACTGGGACTTTTTAAAATATTTCATCGGTAATGGTATTTTTCTGAAGGTATTGAAGAATGCTATGACCACGGATGGCAGTATTCGCGATCAGTTTATGCGCGTGGGTAATCAAGATGAGTTAGGTTGTGCTTTAGGGGTAGGTCGTCCTTCTGAACTTTCTGAGAAGTGGCTTCTTGATTCTTGCCAGTCTGCTAAAGGATTATACGCTTTAATTGATATAGTTGAAAAAATGGGTGATAGTGAATGGGAGAGCTATTGGCGAAGTGACGTATTTAGAATAGCTTTGCTTAATGTTGCCGGCGCAGTCATTGAGGGCGGTTGGGCACCGAATTATACTACGGGTGGTGGAATTGGCATGATAGTAAGAAGATTTGGCGCTCAGATAGTAAAGGCGGTTGGCGTAGTAGAACGGGGAAATTTCTCTGTTGACGATAACCGCAAACCAACGACCAGAATCACAAATTCCAATACCATTGATTATAGCATATTGGCTATTGCTCTTGCCTGTGGTTTGAGACCACAGGATATAGCTAAAATGATAAAAGAAATGGATGCGAATAATGGAGAGTTAACTAGCCCGCAAGTGATATCTTTGACAAAAAGAGTGGAATTTTTGGAAGAGAAGTTTATTCCTCTGCGTTATCAAGTTAAACTGGGCCCAGGCAATCTGCCGGTGGTAGGTCAGGAACGCGATATTCACGGTATTTTAGGCCGAGGATTCGGCGCGCTCATTGTGGTAGGAGAAACTCGGGATACGTATAAGGAAAAGATCGCTGAATTAGATAAGAAGTTATTCAGTATGGAAATTTCGTTTAAGCAGTATCAGGAGCTGGAAAGTCAAATTGGCATGAAACTGGCAATGAATATAACCTTTCTGCCGGGTAAAGAGTTCGCTCATTTAAAACTCCGTTGTCGGCCTGAGAGAATGTTATTAAAAGTACTTTTGCCAGAGGACGCGGAAAATATTCCGTCGCCGGAACAACTAATTTCCGAATTATCCGAAGAAACCTTGACTCTGGAGAATGTATTAGATGTGTTAATTCAAGCAGGTTATTATTTAGATGATAAGAGTCCGGCTGACCGAGAGTTGGTGCAGAAATTTTTAAATGTGCTCCTGGGAATTTCTTATTCCGCTACCACTAAAGAGAAAATAGATCTTGCAGTTGCAGTTGTCCTTGACCATGTCAACCGCGTAGGTTGGACAGATGAATACGCCGGTTCGGCGGTGGCGGAGAAAAGCGCGATGAGCCCGGTAGTCATTTTTGCAAAAAATATTATATCGCTTGATTCCGTGGGGGATTTTGCTAAAGGCTTAAGTGATTCTCCTCTTGTGGGGTTAAAGAGGAGTTGTAGTCCTGTGAATGGCAATCTTGCAGGCATGACGCAAGTTGCCGCCTCGGCGGTTACGGAAAATAAATATGTAAGAGTAAAAATACAGTCAAATGCTGGGAAAACAGGCCAGTTAGAAAAGATTCGATTTGATTTTTATGGCACGAGAAAGAAAATAGACGGGTCTAAAAAAATAAAAGTTTTTTCTGCCCAATTACTGGATTTCTTTTTGCCATTTAATTGCGGTCCGCCGGAAGTTATTGTAGCTATTGTTGTTACAGGTTTTATTTGTACTTGTTTAGGCCTTCTTCATATCTTCAATAAATCTTCTCAGAAACAACCAATAATTCATAATTTTAAATTAATATTCGGCTTCGGTTTAGCTGCTGATTTGCTGATTAGAAACAGTTTCCAAAATAAGAGGAATTTATTCCTAGTTTTAAACCGTAGGTTAGAATTACTTTTTGTAGCGCTTAAAAAGTTTTCGTTTACCAGTAGTTCAATCGCTAAGGACATTCAGGCAGGTGTTGCCAAAGAACTTAAATATGCCGCTTCGCCGATTAAAGGGAAGCTAAAGGAAATTAGCGATGGGATTTTGTTAAGGTGGCTTCTCGGGCAGGCAGAAATACTTTATTATCAGGGAAAGATAACCTATGAACAACGGGAGGAATTTCGCTTGCATATAGGGAAGAAAGAAACAAAATTAAAGAATAAAATATTGCATTATTATCTTGGAACGAAATTCCGTTACCGCGTAGATCTTTTTTTGATTGTAGTTTTAGCCTCTTTTTTTAGTATTCCGCACGGATTTTTAATGTGGTATCTCGTGTACGGGGCTTTGATATGGTATGCCTTAAAGGTGCTTTGGAATTGGGGGCTTGACTGTTGGTTAGAAAAAAAATCTTCTTTTGACTGGAGCCACGTATTTGGTCCCATACCGGGAATAGGAGAGATACTTTTACTATTAAAGTCGGAGAAAGAGTCGAATCTTTCGCTCTCTGCTTCTCAGCGTAAAATTTTTCATTTAGTTGCCTTAAATTTATTATTCGGCGGCTTAGCCGGCCTGTTTTTAAGGCAGGTTGTTTATTTTCTAATGAGGAATTATTGCGGTAAGAATGAAAAAGGATGCTCTTTGGAGAGAGAGTATTCTTCCGGGGGTAAAATAATGATGGAAAGGCAATTAGGCTTTATCCAGCAAGACCGGGTAAAAGCCGTAGATTCTAAAAGAGGGATAAAGATTATATTTAAACGGGGGGAGTTCATCAGAGATGACCCCTGGTTAGAATATTTTTCTTTGTCTAAGAATACCAGGGTTATATTTTTTAGCAAAAAGGGGCTTGATGCTTTAGCCGGCTGGCGCGGCAAGCTCCTTTTATTTTCTTTTTCGCGCTGGCGGGAAAAGATGCTTAAGGCTTATGGAGAGGAGGATTTTGCGCGCTATGATGAGGTAAATAACATAACTGGCCAGATATTAAAAAATAGGGAAAAGTTTGAGGGCCTCAATCGGCTTCTTAAGGCAATTAAATTAATCCCGCGAGTTAAAAAGAGGATTAACCGATTGTGTAAAATGTTAAAGGATGATCCTGATTATCGGCTGCAGGTTTCTTTAAAAAATAAAGCAGGGAAACGCTATGTAGTGATTATGATGCATAATATTGCCGGCTTAAATGAACGTAGTTTCTGCTGGGTTCGCTCAAAAGTGATTCCGTTGAAAAATGATCTAGTAAGGATGATCTTGGATGAAGAGGGGTTAAGGGCTGAGGAAATTTATACAACTTTTAAGATTAACGCCTTCATGATGGAAATTTCTTCTCAGATGAATATAGAAGATATTAAGAAGAAGCTGGATCGGGTTATCCGGCGTTTAGAGAATGAAGTTTACCGCTACCTGCGCGGAAAAAATGGCAAATTGGGGAGGGCTCCAAGAGATGTGGTTAGGGAATTTAAAGGGATAAAAAAAGAAGAAATTAGATTTAGCTGGGGAATGAGCGATGATTTAGGCGGCGGCAAAGAGCCTTTATTTTATGATTGTCAGGCTCAAACTGCCAGCCGGCAGGCTTATGCTCAAGATATGAAGGGGATGGAATTTTATTTGAAAGCTTTTCACTCTTTGCTTAATAAGGAGGATCTTAGTTTAGCCCAGCTAAAGGTGTTTAATTATACAGGGCCTCTTGGTTTTCCTGAAGAAAGTAAGCAAAGGGGGAAGGATATCAAGAAAATAATAAGCGCGCTGGAGAAAATAAAGGATATGCCGCTTAAATCATGCAGACTATCCCCAGAAGATAAAGAGATGGTAAAAAGAGCCTTGAAGTTAATTAATCACTCTCCTTATAATTCGGAAATTTTATCTTATCTTGCCTTTCTTATTCATAGCCCTCCTGGGACAGGAGATAAAGACCTTTGCTGTATTTGCTGGGATATGAAGATACGAAATGAAGCAAGAAAATTTTTAGAAAACCATTGGCAAGAGACGAGAAAGAAACTCGTATCCTTTGAAGATTTTGTTTCCCTTCCTAATGCCCTCTCCCAAGAAATAGAAAAAAAGCAAAATGCTATTCGCGAGGCTTTTAAAAAACAAAACATTCCTTTTCCTGACATTGCCTTCTATTCTTTTGGGGATAAGCTCTGGGCATGGATTTCCCGCTCCTCACTTAAAAAACTTAAAAAATTAGGAATAAAGCTTGAAGAATCGGAAGAATTTGGCTACGGCATTGAGGTAAGGATTAATAATTGCCCTAAAAAGGTGAAGCGAGGCCTTTTTCTTACTTATCTTTTTCGGAAAGAGAAGGTCGCTTTATCAATAGCCAACACCACATCCTCTTCCATTATTGCCGCTTCGGCGGTTTTTGAGGGGCGCTTCTGTTGTAATCGTTTGTGCAGTAGTTCGTTAAAAGGAAACGGCTCTAAAAGGCCTGTAATTAATTTAAGAAGATTAATATTTCTTATTGGTTATTTACTTTCTCCTTTTTCTTGCTGGAATGACTGGCTTATTAATTTTCCATTGAGTTATTTAATCGCTAAGCTATTGGGTATTTTTATACACTTACCTTTTGCTTTGCTTTGGACAATAGGTTACTGGCTTACAAATATTATTGGCGTAGGGTTGATGTATGTTGTTGGGGAAGCTTATGTTACTGACCTTATTAAGAAGTTTGAAGTTGAGAAAGAAGAAGCCATTATTAAGAGCAAGAACTTATGGCAATTAGTATTTTTTGTTTCGAAGTCTATCTTAGATATGCCGGTAAAGATTATTAGAACAATTTTTGTAAAGTGTAAAAATATTTCTAAGAAGAGTAATGATAAAGAAAAAATAAAAAAAGATTACGCCGGTTCGCCGGTGAAGAAAGAGGAAGTTTCAGTTTTTTCTCAACTAGTAGTTTCTTCTGCCATTAGGACAACAGGCTGTGTAGAAGTAGCATCTATTTTAGAAAAAATTGATCCTGAGAGGATAAACAGATTTTTTTCTCAAAAGTGTCATGAGAGAAAAAATAGAGTAAATCTTCAAGCATGGGAGAAAGAGTTTTTAATTAAGACTATCGACAAACTTCGGAAAGAGAGCAAATTAAAATGTATTCAAGCGAAAGCGCTTTTGGCAAGAATCGAAGAACCTGGCCTCAGCAAAGAATCTCTTGCAAAAAAGATAGGAGTGCATTTAGATACGCTTGGTCATGCGCTTTGGGGCCGTAAAGAAAAAGAGAAATTTATAAAAGGCGTTCATCATCAGATATTAGGCCGGATTAAAAAACAATGCCCTGATAAATATGGGTTCTATCTTAGTAAAATGGAAATCAAGATTGACCAGGAATTATTGCCTAATTTATTGCGTTCTTTTTATTGGAAAAAGAACAGAGAAGCGGAAACAGGGGAACTATTTTTAGAAAAAGTAATAAAAGATTTATCTACTGAAGGAGAGCTAACCGAACCGCAAGTAAAAGCGCTTAATTTAAGGATTGCATGTCCCAATTTGAGTCTAAGAGAAATGGAAAAGAAATTACGAGAAGAAGATTCTGCATGGAAAAAAGATGCTTCAGCGATTGATAAAATATTAAGGGGAGAAAAAGGAAGGAAAGGCGCTTATGAAATAGTAGCAAAGTATCTTAAAGAACGTTGCCGGTATGTTTATGAAAATTATTTTAAGAATTTAGAAGAGCAGGAAATTTGGCAGCATTTGTTAAAAGATTTTTTGAGATCTGAATACTGCAACTCAGAAGAAAAAGATTTCCTCTCTGTGGTTATAAAAGATGTGATAAAACAAAAAAAGGGTAAAAAAGATAAAAGAATTATTGTTTTTGAATGTCAAATTATAAATCCATTTTTTATGGAAAAGCAGATAGGAAAAGAAAAATTGACAGAGGACAGCTATGGCCGTTGTCTCACGCAAGGGGGTGTGAATAAAATTCTTTACGGCTGGCCAAAAAAGACAAGGCATTATAAAGGAGGGGTAAAGATTTTAATTGACAGAGTCGCTAGTTCATCAGTGAAAGTCTTATCGCAAAGTGGTCTCTTGCGTTATGTGCCTTGCCAATTCTCTTTTATCCAAGCTGAAGATTTAATAGAAATGGCGTTGTCGGCGTTTCTTCAATGGCAAGCATTTTTAAAAGGCGCGCCTCCGGTTATCATTTCTTCGCCACTATTTTTCTATAAAGAAGCGTTGGTTAGTTTATGTAGGCGTTTTTCCATCATAAAAATTCGGTTTTCTAGTTCTCTGAAATCTTCTATGTCGACTTTGGTTTTTAACTCTTTTTTAATAGCTATTATTTCTTCCAGTTGTCTTTTTATTATGCAAATTTCTTCAAAATTTTTACCTACTCTTTCAAACGTAATATCCAATGTTCTTTTTATTACTTCTTGTCCTTCTTCTATTCTTCCCAACTTTAGTTCGATTCTCTCTAACGCAGATATTAATTTTTCATTTTCCATGCTACTCTCCTTTCTGATTATACCCATTGTATTTACAATAAATAATATTGTCAAGAATAATTTGGTTGAGTGTGTAAATTTTTTACGAGGGACCTTAGAGAACAAATCTAACAGTTTGATGGATTCTTGTTGCGCATCGGGCATTGGGCAGCGAAAAAGAAATAATTTCTTTGCCTTAGTCGCCGCCTCGGCGGTGGAGAATTTATCTATATCTTCTTTCAATGCAAATAGTTACGCAGTTCTGACACCATTGTCGCCGATAGTGACGGGCGAAGGGGGGCAGTTCTGTTGTAGCCCCTTGTGCAACAGCTCGTTAAGAAGAGTTAGCTTTAACGGCCTGAAGGATTCTAAGAGCTCCTTTGCCTATAAGGCGAAAGACGGAATTACAACTGAGGGAAAACGATTAGGCATATTGGAATTGTCGCGTTTAGGCATGGCGGTAGAAGTTGAGACTGTAAGGCCGAAGGGTACCCTGGAAATGTGGAATGGAGATATTGAGATTTTAAGCGATGGAATAGATTTTCCCGATGCTTATATTATTGTTACCGCGTGGAAAGGCCGGGTAAACCTTTCCTCCAAAGATAAATTATTAACTTATTACCGCCGCAAGATTAGAAAACTAAACCGGCTCCTGCGCCAAGATTCGGCTTTGCCCAAAGGGCGTTCTTTGGATCCGGTAGATTTACTAAACGGGCTTTATGATTTTGATAAGTTTTTTTCAAGAAATATCCTGGGTGAGTTATATTTTGGCGGTAAAGGGCAGTATATTTGGGATAGGGTAATTGAGGCGTATCGCGGTTTTATTAATGACGCGCCGTTAGATTTGGCTTCTATAATAAATAAGATTTTTACTGATAATTTTAAGGTTTTAGGCTGGGATAAGGAGATTGAAAATTATCTGCGGAAATTTCATAATTACGAAGGCATTTGGAAAATTATAAAAGTTCAGGATTATAGTATTGGGGCCGGGACATATAAGATTACTTTTTATCTGACACATTCAGAAGAGACGCTTGAGCTTTTTATTAAGAAAAATAATCTTCCTATGATAGATCCGCGCTATGAGGCTTTATTTGCTTGCGCGCAGTCGGAATTTTTAGGGACAGGGAAAAGGAACCTGTCGGATTATTATGGGAGGCCGCCGTATTGTCCGGCTATTTTAATCTCGTCGGTTTTGCCGGGTAAATCTTTAAATCAGTATCTGCTTTCTTTGGAAGAACAAAAGCGCGAAGGCATGATTTCTAAAGCCCAATATTATTGTTTGTTAAAAAATGTTTTTCTGGAATTGATCCCCCACATTGTTTTGGGAGATATCTTTAGCAGGGTGGATAGAAATTTGGGCAATACTCATATAGATGAAGAAGGTAGGGCGAATGATTTTGATATGATTTTTTTGCCTGATAAAGATGGAATCGGGTCTTTTTGGGAAGTGGAGGACATTAGACAGGGAGTAAGTGTTTATAATATTCTGATTTTATTGGATGAATTTTGTCATAGGAATAAATCGAGAAAAGAAAAAGTAAAATTCCTTGAGCAGATAAATAAGTTTTATTTAGAGGCATGGGGAAAGATAGCGTTTAAGCAAGAGAGGGTCGAGGAGTTGATTAAAATACATATAAAAGACCCTAAGCTGGTTCAATTGATGATCGCTCAATTAAAAGATGTTCTTAATTGTGGGCCATACACGCGAATGGAAAAGATGCACCGGGCATTTCTCTATGATTTTAGGACGCGCAAAATTTATCAGCAATATTTAAGAAAAGCAGTGAAGAAGGCCAGAGGCATTAGTAATAAGTCAAAAGAGATAGAGCGGTTTTTAGAGGGTTTGAAAGTATTTGTCCCGCATAAGGGCGATCTTCCATCGGCGTTTCTTGCTTCTTTCCGCGGTTGGATAAGTGATGATATCGTTGAAGAATTAGGCGAGAATAAATTAGCCGGTATGAAACGGGTTAGCGATTTATTAAAGCAAATTGAAGAATTTGTAGAATGCGTTTTAGGCAAAGACGATTTAGAAAAATTAAAAGCAGAAGTAGAGCGCGCGCGCATAGACGCGGGAAAGATACTTGAGGCCCTTAACGCGTATAGAGACTGTTGTGAAATGCCATTTTTCGTCATTCCGGCGAAAGGCCTCGCCCAGTTGGGCTCTGACACTTCCTCGGGCATTTCGCCCTCGGTTGCCGGTATGACGATTTTAAAGTATTTCGCAACAGTCCCGCATAGCGTAACCGCTTCGCCGGTAGTTTTTTGTAAGGAAATAGGTGAAGTTGATTTCGAAAAAGTTGGGCGTTTTTTAGCATGTATTAAGAATAGAATTAAAAATATAAAAGTTAAAGATTTTGTTTTTGAAAGGTTTAAAAATAAAGTTCTTAAGTTATTACATTTTAAGGGGCCCTCATATGAGATAGCGCGTAAGGCAGTATATAATGCTTTAGAATTAATGGCTTATGCTTTGCGTACTTATAGAATACATGATGCCATTCCGCGCGTTTTGGGATTAAGCGGGGAGATTTCAGGGTTGTATGAGATAGTGATTAAAAGAGGAAGCGTGCTTAAAGAAACAAAATTAGGCAGGCTTGAGGTAGTAAATCCCGTATTTCGCGGTGAAAGCTTTACTAAAGAGTTTGATGCCATTACTAGTAATAGTGTTTTTGAATTTAAATTTCACCTTAGCCTGCGCAAGCTCTATCAGCAAGTAATAGGAACCGATTTGATAAAAGAATCACATTTAAAAATACTTAGTTACTATGAATTTGACTATATAAGGAATCTCGTATATTTTGGCGAGAATGACAATGGTTTTGTTGTTAGGTCTGTCAATAGGTTTTTAGAAAATAGGAAGGAAATTATTCAGCGGCTTTTTCTTTCTGAAAATCGCGGAGTAGCGCTTAAGCTGTCTCTTCGAGGAGAAGTGTACGATTTTCTTACCGCGAAAACAACCATGGATTTATTGGAAGAAGAGAATCGCGCAACCCGCATGCCAACAGGTATGTTTGATTTTGGAAGTAAACTGTCAGATATGCGCCAGATTATAAATACAAAGATTAACTGCCTCGCCGCGGAAGATAAATTTGATGTAGTAATTGCTGTTAGTAACGCGCTTGCCGAGGATTATTTAAAGTTAAAACGTTTTGTCAGCTCACCGTTTGTATCTATCAGCGCTAAACGCATCGTTGATGATTTAAAAACAACGACTGGAAATTTGCATCATAAGACGCCTTGTTTTAGAGCAGACGCCTTGTTGGTTATGTATGAAGTGGCATTGCGGGCATTGAAAGTGGCAGAGGCGATAAAGGCCTATATTCGTTTTTATGTCGCCTTAAGAAAAATATTAGGTAAATGGTATTTTATGTATGATCCCCGGTCGTCAAATATCATCTATTATAAAAAGGACAACCGCGTCCAAATGAAAATACTTGATTTTGATTTTGTTTTACCCGGTATAGCTGTGCCGCGCATTTTTCTTTTGGTTATCTTGTCTAGTTTGTATGGAGAAAAAACTTATAAATTCGCTTTAAAGCTAGAATCCCGATGCCCGTTCTTGTTTATTATTTTGTCTCCTTTTATTACTTTTATTTTTGGCCCTTCTGAAAATGTATTTAAGGCAGTAGTTGAGGCATTGAATTCGAAAGCGGCTAATGAATTCTTCCTGGAAATTCTTGGGAGTTTTACCTATAAATATTTCTTATTAAACTGGCGTCTTCGTCAAATGATTAAGGAATATAGTGGTTTTTTCAAATCAGGTTCACCGCTTGTTTTTGAGGGAGAAATTGCTGGTTCGGCGATTAGGACTGCTGGCGAAGTGGAAAAGGTGGTACTTCCGGGAGCGTCCCCGATTACGTTAAGTATTCTTCATAATTTATCCGCTGCTCAATATGAGGAGTTTTCTCTAAAAAATCCGGAAACAGCTGGTATCCGGGATGAATTAAGCAGGTTATGGGAGAACGTTAAGCGATTTGGTAGTAAGGGAATTTCTTTTTTGATGGGTACTCTGGGAATATTTGAATTTATGGGGTATCTTGGGCTTTTTAATCTTCCGCCGCCTTTAGGAGTAGTTATAATTATAGCAATCGCGGTTCTGCTTGTAATTTCCTGCCTATATTTTTCTTTTAAATTCACTAATTGGGTAAGTTTTTCAGCTTGTAAATTAAATAATCTACAAACGATTTTTAGGTTAATTATGAAAGAAATAATCGCCGTTTTAGCGGGGAGTAATAAAAAAAGGGCGCTGTTCCCAATTTCGAGCTCTTTCGCGCCAGCGCGTTGTTTTGGTCAAGATGAAAAACCTGTTTGGAAAAATGGGGTAGTGAGCTTTTTCGCCGGCTCGCCGATGAATTTATTGATTCGCGTGTTTACCAGCTTGTCTGCTTGGATGAGGAAAGCCGTAGCCCTTCCCTTGCCCCACGTTCCCGGTTGGGTGGGAAACAGTTTCTTATTAGGAATTATTTTTATTCTTTTGGTCGCGAATAAGCCGGTTAATTTAGGTATAGTTAAAAAAGATGATTTTTTAACAGTATTTAAAGCATCAAAAGTACCTAAATTAAAGAGATATATAAAAATTAGTGAGGATGGAGATCCGTTTGCAGAAAAAGTTATGTTAATCGGTAGAGAACCCCAAAAGAAAGAAACAGATGATCATAAAGTAGAGCCTGAACTTTTAGCTTTAAAAAATAGTATTTTCGCCCAAAAATCAGAAGGAAAAAACTTATTCTTAAAGTTGATTGAAGAATTTAAAAAATTATTCAATATTGGTAATACCCAAGAGATAGAATCAGTGAAGAAAGAAAAGGAAAATTTGGGAAGAAGGGAAACTGTTTCCAGTTCAATCGGGAAACTGTTTCCAGTTCAATCGGGAAACTGTTTCCATAAATCTCTAAAACTGTCATTGCCCGGCTTGACCGGGCAACTTGGAAGTTTTCCTCGACGAGCTTTTTGGTTTATGGATTCCCGCTTTCGCGGGAATGACTTATTTAGGCTATTTTGCAACAATCCCGCGATAGAGCCTGAAGAGCGGATGGCCGCAAATTCGCCGGTGGAGGATGCCGATGATAGTTGGAAAGCACTTAAAGAATCCGCTGCTTCGCCTGTGGAAAATTTTCTCTCCGTCTCTTCTTCCTCAATGAATTCCGGCTTTAGCGGCTCAAAAGAGGTTTCTCTTAACATTACGGCAGTAAATGGGAGAATCTTTAGTGTTTTTGAGCATGTTTTTATGGCGAATACCTCTCATAGCCGGGATTCATTAGAATCACAATTAGCAGAATTGATAGCTGAAAGTCTTTCTGGAGAGGAAGTTGAAGAATTCAAAGGTCTTTGTAAAGAAGCGAATACGGAGTTAAAAGATTCTGGAAAAGGGGAAGCGTCTTTAGAAGATAAATTTCGAATCTTGATGACACCCTTTATTAATAAATTGTGCTTAGCGCATTTTGAGAAATTGGTTAGCGGGTTTGATTTAAGTAAGGATTTCTTGAAAATCGCAGGGATGATTAAAGAAATGATGGGGTTTTCTGAAATAGAGATAACAATTGTCTCAGGAACAGCCCTTGGGCTTATTGACGCATTTATTAAAAGAGAGGATGTTAGGCGGGAGTTAGAGGAAAATGGGGTTATTATTAAGGTGGAGGCAATAAAATTAATTATGGATGAAGGCGGGGTTTTTAGAGGAGGGATTGAACCGGCCAGTAAATTAATTTCTGGCGGTCATTCTATTTTTTCATCTGAGGCCTGTTTGATTATTGGCAATAGAATATTAATGGAAAAATCCGATTTGGGCAAGAAGATACTTGATGTTTGTGGATCTTATGAGGAGAATATGGGAAAAATTCGGGAATATTTTAAATGCCTTCAAGATTCCTGGGCTGGTATTTATCGTAATGCAGAGGCAGAACAGCGGCTTAAAATGGAAAGCCGGCTTCATGAAGGGCTTGCGTATTGTTTTTTTCAGAAAAATTATAATGTAATTTTAAAATGGGCTGAATTTCTTCAAAAAAGAAAAATATTTATCCCTTCTGTATATGCCCTAACGGCGTATGTCGCGGTTATAGAGCATAATCCGGATTTAGCGATTAGGCTTTGCAAAACAGTTTTGAAAGAGTTAAAATTTAATCTAGATGCAGGCGCTTATAAAAACAAAAAGCCTATACCAGGGAGTTTAGGGGGTATTTCTCAGCTGCTTTTGGTTTTAGCTGAGGCCTATAAAGAGAAAAAAATATTTGTTGAAACAATACGGATTTGCAAAATAGTCAGGGAAATTATTCCTATAAAAACAAATATTGAAAAAGATGCACATTTGTTGCCTGATTTAGTTTTAAAATATGTTTATGCCTCTTATCTTTTAGCTGATTGTTATTTTTGTTTGAGTAGATATAAAGAGGCAGTACTTATTCTTGAGGAGATACGTAAAATAGACGGCCTTAAATTAGAAGCAGAAACCAATCCTTTAAGCGGATGCGCTGATTATTATTTTAAGACATTGACTCTTTTAGGTTCGGCTTACGGTTTTTCTTTTTATCGGGATAGAAGTTACTTTGATAAAGCAGTGGCATGTTTTAAAGATGCCCTTCAGATTAAAATGGAATCTGGAACTTTTTATGCTCTAGCAGAGGCGCTTTATTTTATGAGCAGCATCTCTCAAGTAGAGATGTTTGAGGCTAGCTTGAAATATATAGACCGGGCAGTACAATTAGGTTATCCGGAAGAAGATACGTTTAGTTTAAGGGCAGGGCTTTGTTATATTTTAGCAAGGATATATCGCGGGAAAGGAGAGGAGGAAAAGGCTTCTTTGATGTCTGCGCAGAGTTTAGAATTATTCCAGAGGGTTATAGATAAAGAAGGAAAAGGGGCTTCAGGCGATCAGGCGTTAGGGCTTTTATATCAGGATGAATATGCCCGGGCAATTCCTATCTTAGAAAAGGCAATAGAAGAAAATGAAAAAGAAAAGATAATAAATTCTGAATATAGATTTATTGCTTTGATATATTGGCTCAGCCTGGCTTATTTAAAAGAGGGAAAATTAGAAAAAGCAAAACAGGCCTTAATTAAGATGTTTAGTTGTAAATCAAAGGAAGTGCTTTCTTTAATTATCCGCGTTTATTGCGAGAATAAGATAGGTAATAAAAAGATAGCTGTTATCTTAGGGGAAATAGTTTTATCTGGGAATGGGTTTAAAACTTCGCCTGAATTAAAGATAAAGATGCTTAAGTTTCTTATAGAGGTATGCCCTGGCCATGCGTATGTGCTTCTTTTAACATTAAAAGACTATAAATCTCAGTATAAAGATATATGTAAACTAATTAACGTTGAAAATGAGATAAAAGAAATAAGCGCAAGGTTATCTCTTAGGGATTGGCTAGTTATGGCAGAACAGGCTTTTTGCAATGGGGAATATCCTAAGGCAGATCAGTTTATAGCAGCAGCATTAAATGCCTGTGTTCCAGAAGAAGAAGTGATGATAGAGAGCTTAGAAAATTTCAGAGAAAAGGTTCGTTCGATTAATGAGCAATTAGGAAACGCAGAGAAGGCTTATAAAAAAGGAGATTTTGCTGAAGCGGCCAGGCTTTACGGCTCTTTAATTGAGTCATCTCCTGAAAATCCAGAATTTAAGAATAAAATGGAAATTCTTACTCTGTTAGTTGCGGCGAATGGATTATATTTGGCCGGTTATTTTAAGCAGGCAATGGAGAAAATTAGCGAATTACAGGGCAATGAAGATTCAGTAATTACGGCATTTAATCAAAAAATAGGCTTGGTTTTGACTGTAGGTGGGTTAATAGGAGAGGGATTATTGTGTCAGGCAGAAAAGCGATTAAGTGTTTTAAATGAATTTCCTCGAGATGACCAGATAGAAAGATGTCTTTTGCTGTTTGCGGAAAAGAAGGCTCAGGTAAACCGGTTTTTACAAAAAATAGCTAATAGGCCTGTTGAGCCTGAAATTCAGAAGGCCTTAGAGATTAATAAAGAAGCAGTGGATGACCTATTAAATATAGCTAATAGTTTTTACAAGAATAATAATTATAAAAGCGCCAGAATAATTACAGGGGTTATTCTTATACATCAGCCAGGAAATCAAGGCGCGGTTAGATTAGAGAAGAATTGTTATGCCTCGGAAATACTCATTGAGTTAAAGAGCCAGTTTCTTATTCTTAACAGCATAATAATGGCGCAGGCTCATTTTGATCAACGGACAATTATAAGAGAAGGGCTCTTTTATACAAAAAGAGGGGACACAGTTAATCCTGTTTGGAAATTTAAAAGCGTAGAATTAAATAATGTAAAAACAGAACTCATTTTATCAGAGATCGCGGGTAAAGACGATAATTTAGTAAGCAACCTATCAAATAATTTTAAAGAGGGAGATATTTATAGGGTATTGCCGGGTGATATTGACGGGGAAAACTTTTCATTAGTTTCCCAGGCCTGTTTTACGGTAATAAAGAGTAATTTAAGTAAAATTAATTTTAGCTTTTCAGGCACTGAAAATAGGCAATTAATTTCTTGTTTAGGGAAAATAAAGTCAGGATTTTTAATAAGGATTGATGATGTAAGCATCCTGCGTCAAAGAGATATTTTATGGTCTATGATAGATGGAATAGAGGCAGGCGTTAGAAAACAAAAAGACCATAGCTCAGGGAATGATATTATTGATCTTCTTTTAAATTTAAAAGATCCGGGATTAGGCAGTCAGCCTATATCCGTTATTCAAGGCCCGCCTGGGACAGGAAAGACTACGGTTATTGTGGAGATTATACGGCAGATAGTTGAAGGAATAAGCCGCGACCTTAATGGCGGCATAAAGTTTTATAAAAAAGAATTAAACGAAGATGAATCACAGAAGGAGGCGGTTTTCAACGCGGTTTTTTCGGGTAATAATGTTGAGAAAATTATTAAAGAACTAAACAAGGGCGGTACAAAAGTTTTAAGTTGCTCTCAATCCAATGCCGGTGTAAATAGCGTGGTAGAAAAGTGTGAGCAGGATGGGATTGGCCTGCCTTTTGTCCGTGTTGGGAATAATGAAGAGAATATCCCCTTGTCTCTTAGGAAAAATTGGGAGAGGCGTGGTCATTTTCTTAATGAATTCAAAGAGGACTATGAGGGTAATCAAAAAAGTTTTCTTGTTTTAGCCACTATTAACGGCCTTTTGAATGATAAGTTTATCCGCAGGGATTCCTTTTTCTGGAAATACGATGTAGTCATCGTAGATGAGGCGGCAAAGGCTACTTGGCCGGAGATCTTTTTAGCAGCTCTTTTTGTCAAAAAGGGAGGAAAACTTATTC
Source organism: Omnitrophica bacterium GWA2_41_15 (assembly GCA_919901915.1). Taxonomy (GTDB): domain Bacteria; phylum Omnitrophota; class Gorgyraeia; order Gygaellales; family Profunditerraquicolaceae; genus CAKKQB01. The sequence goes on along the minus strand of CAKKQB010000030.1, from coordinate 1,900 downwards.
TGGTTGGCGATCATATACAACTTCCTCCTACAGGGGTAACTGACGTGGTGAGTAGGTTTGTTGAAGAAGAGGTTAGACAAGGATTGAAACTGCAAGGAAATTTTAAGGAGATATTCAGCAGAGAAAACCTATGGCGTTTCCGTGTATCTCTTTTTGAACGGATATTTGAAAGAGAGGACAGATTAGATAAACATACCCTTTTAGTCAATCGGCGCTCTCATTGGGCTATCGCGGAATTTTTTAATTGGCTTTTTTATGGCGGAAGGCTGAAAAATCGTGGTTTTGAACCTATTGAAAGGGATACTCTAAAAATAATTGATGTTCTTGGCGAGGAAGAAGAGTGGGGGCATCAAGAAGATTATGTTGGTCTGGATAATCAGATGCCCTTATATAACCACCATTCGTATAGAAATTTGGCTGAGGCAGAAAGGGCGTCTTTAGAGGTTGGTCGGATTTTAAATATTGACGGGTATAAGCCTGAGAATCTTTTTATTCTTTCCCCTTATAGCGCCCAGGTAAAACTTTTTAAATCGAAGATAACATCTGAAGACCTTCGCGGCCTTTTAGGTAACATAACAACTATTGACTCTATTCAAGGCAGAGAAAATGAGGTAGTAGTTATTTCTTTCGTAAGGTCTAATCCAGAGAATGATGTGGGATTTTTATGTACGCCTGATGCAAGGGGCAGAGTAAATGTCGCTATATCTCGGAGCAAGGAGCGGCTTACATTAATCGGCAGTTTTTCTGAGGCGCTTGGGAATACCAGCAGGACCGGTATTTTTAGAAAAATGCTTGTTTTGAAAGAAGTAATATACGAAGCAGCTGAATCTTTGCCTGTTGGTCTTTCTCCGAAAGACGGAGGAGAATTTGTCCATAACTATATAAGAGACCATTTGCCACCCGATTTTTGTTCAAGCAGCAGCGCGATTAACCCGTCCAACCGCGTAGGTTGGATAGGTCAATGGGGCGGTAGGGCAGGCTCAAGCATAATTTATCCGATAAATTCACGTTATAGATTGCAGAATAAGGATCAGTTGTTTTTACCCGGCGCTTGTTGGAATTTCAAGGTAGGCCTTGGGGAAGTTTTAGAAGTAGTAGGTGACGCTTTTGAGGTGTTTCTTGTTTTAAGAAAATTAAGAGATTTTTTGGGGGATAGGCCTATTATTTTGTTCGCTAATGGAAGGCTGGGCGCGGTTTACGCTGATTATATTACGTTATTATCCAATTTCTTCTGCCCATCTTCAAGTCTAGTAACTTTTGAGTTTGTATCTTCTAAAATTTTTATAATCTTTTTATTTTCTAGCATTATTGCCTCCTTTTTATTATTATTTACTAAGATTAAAATATTTACGTTAATGCGAATACTTGAGTTTGTCAAGGGAGATTTTGGCGTAAAACGGTTTTGTTTGAATTTGTATTTATGCGGCAGTCTTTATTCTCAGGGAATGCGGAATATGGTGATAATTTGTGTTGCATTTTCTAATTTTGGCGGAGAGAAAAAGTGGCTTGATTTAAATTATTTATTAGGGGATTTTGGATATAACCTGACGCAAGAGGAGCGTTTTGACTATGGCTCTTTGATGAAAAATCAGATATCGGAAACCCTGTGCGCCGCGGGGGTTGGCAGGGGCGCTTCGCCGGTAGTAGTCAACAAAAGTTTTGTTGAGATAACAAGCTTAGGTGATTATTGTTTAGAACAAGAGAAATATCAGGAGGTGTACAATAAAATTTGGCCTGGTAGCAGGGATTGTTTTATATTAGCTTCAAGTTTTGCTATTAAAACTTTTTTTGCTTATATTGAAAATCAATTAGTTGGGTATTTAATGGTAAAAGCAGGAAGTAATGATTTAGATTCAAGTGGGGAGTGCTTATTTATTAATGGGGTGAAAAGAAGGCGTGT
>CAKKQB010000029.1:16556-20897 GCA_919901915.1 Omnitrophica bacterium GWA2_41_15 | reverse complement strand
CCCCATTACTTCCAACCCTTTACAGCAATTCCTTCGCCCTTATTACGAATGATTCGAAATAAATGTCTGGTAGCGAATCCCAAGCCCTTAAGCCATCTGTCTGATACTTTTAAGATCCTGGCTGTTTACGCGAATATTCAAGACAGCATCTATTACAGAGATTTTCTTGGAATATTTAATTAACTCTTCCAGATAAACCAAACGAATAGGCACGCCGCTCCTACTGCCGCCAAGGTAAAAGGAAGCCCTATTTTCGCGAATTTCTTAAAAGAGACTTCATAGCCTTCCTTTTTTAACATACTACAGGCAACAATATTTGCCGAAGCGCCGATAGGTGTAATATTTCCGCCTAAACTCGCGCCGATGAGTAAACCGAAGAGAAACAAAGAGGGATTTATATGCAGTTTGTCTGATATGGAAATTGCCACAGGAAGCATCGCGGCTAAAAAAGGAACATTATCAATGAATGCAGAAAGAAAAACTGACATAAATACTATCGTAATATAGCCTAAAAATATATTCCCCCCCACAAAGGCGCAAAGAAAATCAGCAATAATTCCAATCCAGCCATTTAAAGTAAGGCTGCCTACAAGGATAAACACCCCGATGAGAAAAAATGTAGTGTCCCAATCTAAAGATTTTATTCCTTCAATAATAGAACCCTTAATAACTAACTTCTTCCAGATAATAGAAATAATTCCGGCTATTACACAAAGAATTCCCGCCATATATGAAAAACCGGTATCAAAAAAAGAACTTAAAGCCAATAAAACAATCAGACTCACAAGAATAAACGCGGGTGTCCATGACTTTACTTTTTCAATGGGTATGAGCTCAAACTTCTCCTTATGTTTCCTGAAAAACCAATATAAAACTACAAATGAAACCAAAGCGCCTATTTCCACGGCAAAAAATATGCTTGGCCTGCCTTTATAAAAGAAAAAATCCCCAAAGTTCATTTTCGCGAAACCGCCTAAAAGCATGCTCGGAGGATCTCCGATTAAGGTTGCTGTCCCTTGCAAGTTACTGGATATGGCAATACCAATCATCATATTAACAGGATTTAATTTAAGTTTCTTAGCTAATGCTAAAGCAATGGGCGCGACAATCAAAACCGTGGCCACGTTTTCTACAAACGCGGAAATAAAACCGGTTAAAACACAAATAGAGAGTATTGCCCAAGTAGTGTTTTTTGCTCTATCTACGATTATCTCCGCGATGTAAGCCGGAACGCGGCTTTCCATAAAGATATCTGCCACTATTAATGTGCCTACAAAAATCCCCATTACATTCCAATTTATGGAAAGAAAAGCGTCCTTAAAAGACACTGCGCCAATTAAAATTAGAAGCATAGCGGAAGAAATTGCGACATAAGTCCTCTTTCTAGGCAGAAATACAAAAAGCAGATAACTTGTAATAAAAATCAATAAAGCAATTATTTTAACGGTCATAATTTTTTAAGCAAATCGTAGCTGAGTTTTTTGCCGGATAAAAGCATTCCTCCGAATATAGGACCCATACGCGGGCCGCCAAAAATAGCGTTCGCGCACATTCCGCAAGTATACAAACCAGGGCAAACCTCTTTTGAGTTCTTAACAATTGTATCTTCTGCCACATCCGCCCACATAGATTGTTCGCCCATAATTTTGCCGGTTTTAGTTTTAAGTTTAAGGCCGGACTTCCTCTCCACGATATGAGCTACTTCAGCCGCGTGCCCGGTAGCATCCACTACAAACTTTGCTCTCATAGTAATCGGGTCAACGTGCAAATTAGCCATTTCTACCGCTGTCCAGTTTAAAACCAAACCGCAAATACGATTACGCCTGATCATCACATCTTCAGCGCTAAGCAAATTAAATATCCGAACGCCTGCCTTAACTGTCTTTGAGCATATGGTTGATATAGTTTCAATTGAATCAGCCAGATAATAGCCCTTTTCGTATAATCTACTCCTTATATCAAACTCGTCCATTATCTGCCTGGCCTTATCCTGAATAACAATCTCATTAAACATAATCCCGCCGCCCCACATTCCGCCACCAGGAGAAAGTTTCCTTTCAAAAATAACTACATTCTTACCGTTCTTGGCTAAATAATAAGCGCAAGTCATCCCGGCAGGACCAGCGCCTACAATCGCCACATCCACATCCAAAGCGCCAAGCAGTTTATTATGATAAGATTTAATTATCGCCTCTGAAATTTTTACATCGTCTAATTTCATTTCAATCCTCCTCGTTTTCGTGAATCGTGACTCGTGATTCGTAAATTCCGTATCTCGTTGTTCGTATCTCGTGAATTGTTTTCCGACGAGATACGAGATACGAACGACGAGTCACAAACCACGAAATCAAAACACCCCGGGAATTACTGTGTTACAAAATAAACACCTGCCCCGGGTTATATTGTTTTCTAATACGCTAAACCCTTCTCTTTTTACCAATATTTTCTTGCAATCCGGGCAATAGGTGTCATTTCCCCAACCGCTAACATTACCCGCGTATACAAATTTGAGCCCTGCCTTATAACCTATTTCCTGAGCTTTTCTTAAAGTTGATTCCGGAGTAGCAGGATAAGAGTTAAATTTATAATCCGGATGAAATCTGGAAACATGCCAGGGTATATTTTTATCAAGGCCGGCAATAAATTCTGCCGTTTCGCGCAATTCTTCCTCTGAATCATTAACTTGCGGAATAACTAAAGTAGTAACCTCAACCCAGATTCCTAAATCACGCATTCCTTGAATAGAATCTAATACCGGCTTGAGACTGCCCGAACAAATTTTTCGGTAAGATTCATCGCGAAAAAACTTTAAGTCCACGTTTGCCGCGTCCAAATACGGCTTAATCATCGCGAGAGCGTCTTTGGTCATAAAGCCGTTAGTAACAAAATTATTGTACAGCCCATTCTCTTTCGCTAATTTCGCTGTATCAAAAGCATACTCAAAGAAAACAGTCGGCTCGGTATAAGTATACGAAATACTTTTGCATCCAGAGCCAAGAGCGGCTTTTACAACTTTTTCGGAAGAAAAATCTTCTCCCTGAAGATCACTATCATGCGCCGAATTTTGGGATATTTCCCAATTTTGACAGAAAGCGCAATGAAAATTACAGCCTATCGTAGCAATCGAAAAACTCTTTGACCCCGGAAAAAAATGATACAACGGCTTTTTCTCAATAGGGTCAATCGCGCTAGCTTTCACCTTGCCATAAACATAACTATATAATATTCCACCGAGATTCTGCCTCACCCCGCAATTACCGAATTTACTATCCTGAATCCGGCACTGATGAGCGCAAAGAAAACACCTAACCAATTTATTCTCTAATTTTTCGCAAAGAAACGCTTCTTTCATACTAAAAATGAAAAATGAAAAATGAAAAATGAAAAAATATTCCGATAACGTATCATATCCTTAAGCCGCGCAATCCATCTTCATTCATTGGCTTAGAAGTAACTGACCTTTCTGTTTTATCTCCAATCATATTATAAACTATTTGTGCTTCATTTTTACCATTTAAATCACAATAACGGCTTATAATAGCGCAAGAAACTTCAATTTGCTCCTCATTCCCTGCGCCCCTTAATAAAGCAGTCGGCCCCGCGATCGAAAACGGCTTAAATAAATAATCATCATCTTTTGCTAAATTGAGCAGCCGCGAATTTTCCGATTCATTTCTTCCCACCACTAATCTTACGACCGAGGGCGAAATGCCCGAGGAAGTGCCGGAGTCCAACTGGACTCGGCCAAACTCCTCCAGCCTAAAATGCCTTCCTACTTTCAACAATTCCACACTCTGAATATCTAACTTTTCTCTCGCCATAAGATCCTTGAGCCTCTTAGAAAACTCCGGATCAGTTAATAAACATCCTCCCGCGGAGCAAGGATAATCCTTTATGTTAAATTTTTTTGCTAATTCCATCTGCGGCTTACGCGATCTGCCGTTAAAATCTAATAATTTTTCTCTTGAAATCCATCCCATTTTTTCAGGAACCGTCTCTTCTAATAATTTTGCCGATAAAGGGCGCAAAACCAATCCCTCCAAACAACTTTCCCTGTCAATTATTTTCAAGGCTCTCCTGTGCTGAGACATTGGCCGCTGGCCTAAAACCTCGCCGGTTATGATAAATGATGCCTGCACCTCTTGCATAAATTCCTTTGCCTTCTTAAACTTTAAGATCCTACAATCTATGCAAGGGTTCATATTAGAACCGTAACCGTGCTTTGGATTTTTAAGTATTTCAAAGAAACTTTCCGTTACGTTGATCACCCTTAATTCTACCCCCGCATTATCCGCTGCCTTGCGGGAATGACTTAGGCAACCGGTATTTCCCCTATCAGCC
>CAKKQB010000029.1:0-16456 GCA_919901915.1 Omnitrophica bacterium GWA2_41_15 | reverse complement strand
GTCGGCCAAGCCCAGTTGGTCTTCGGCACTTCCTCGGCCATGCCGGCCTCGGTCGCACAGACAAAAGGGTGTTTTGAAATTTAGGGCAATAATTTCAATGCCCTGCTCCTTAATTAAATTTAGCGCCAAAGTACTATCTAAACCGCCTGAGATTAACGCGATTGCTTTCATTTTAATTTCCCTTCATGGGATCGTTACAAAATACCCTTTTTCGTCATCTAAACTAGTGATAATCTTTTTCTGATATTAAGAAAGATGCAGGGACAGAACTCTTGCTCTATCCCTACTCCGGCAGAATTAATTTGGCCAATGCCATAAATACAATCCCAAGAAGAAAAGCGACAAAAGCCATGTTAGCTCGTTTTTGATTTTTTTCTTTGTGAATTTCAGGTATAAGATCAGACACCGCGATATAAATAAACCCTCCAGCAGTTAATGGCAGGATAAAATTAATAAAACCCCGAACATAACCTATAAGAAAATATCCAACTATCGCTCCTGCCATTGCGGTCAATGCTGTAAGAAAATTCCAAAACAAAGCCTTTTGTTTTGAAAATCCACCGTAAACAAGCACCCCGAAATCCCCCAGCTCCTGCGGGATTTCATGAAGCGCAATAGCAACTGTTGTTACTATCCCAAGATGAACCGAAACAGAGAAACTCGCCGTGATAACTAATCCATCGATAAAATTATGGAAAGAATCTCCAATAAGATTTAAATAAGTAAAGGCGTGGACATCACAGATTCCCTCATGGCAGTGGCGCCAATAGAAGTATCTTTCCATTAAAAAAAACAAAACTATCCCAGCTATAAGAGAATAAAAAACCAAGTTAGTATTTGTTGAGCCATGTAAGGCCTCAGGCAAAAGATGCAGGAATGCTCCGCCAATAAGAGCGCCGGCAGAAAAGCCAATAAGGCAAAATAACAATTTCTGCAACAGGCGTTCATTTATTGCTAAGGTAAAAACTCCGATAAGCGAAATAAGACTGATGAGGAATGTGCTAGCGAGAGACCAGACTAGAACCATAATAAAAATTATTTAAGAGGTAATCTTGCAGGCTTTAGTTATAAATTATAAGTTGGGACTGTTGCGAAATGCCATTTTTCGTCATTCCGGCGAAAGGTTGAGCCCAACTGGGCTCGACCTTTCGCCGTATGACGATTTTAATGTATTTCGCAACAGTCCCAACTTAGGACTTAGGACTATAAATACAACCTTACCCCAAACAAGGCTTACTGCCTTTATTAGCCCGTTTTGAGCGCCAATTAAGTTTTCCTCTACGTTTACGTTTTCCCATAATATTGAATAGTTTTCCGGCAATCTCTAATATTTATAATAATTTACCGGAGTTGCCTGTGATACATAACGCACTGCCTCAATTATACAAACACGTATGGCTTTTTCCATAGGCGTATTAGCATAAGCTGAAAGGCCGCCGCCTAAACCACAACCACCAAAAAAATTAGCCATAAATCCACTACTCACATCGGAAGCCTGTCCCTGTATGCGCATAGTAGATAAAACCTCAGAAGTTACAACATCTATAATACGAATATCCAAAACCATATGCGCCTTATTTACGGCAGAGCCCAATAATCCTCCTAAAGTACCGCTGCCTACACTGCCGCCTCCACCCATGCCAGCTGCTCCGCCTGATGCCTCCGGTTCAAATTCTGTAACTGCCGCGGTAATAATTAAATCCGCGATTTTAATCTTTTCTTTCTCTAGCCCAGAACCTAACTGAACAGCTCCTGAAGCATCTAACTTCTGCTCCTGCGTTACCGTGCTTAATGCCTCACGTTCAACCACCGAAAAACGGTTACTATTCACAAGCACAGTAACTAACATTTCGCGCAAACTCGAACCCATCTCTCCAGTTGCCTTAGCCACCTTTACATCAAAATCAGCCACCGCGATCCTTGACTTAAGCCCGGAATAAGGCAGTAATGGCGCGACACCAGCATTATTATTTACCTGAACAGTAGGACGCATTAACGAAGTCAAAGAAGCACAGCCCGTCAAACTCATAATTAATAAAAAACCTATAATTATTAATATTTTTCTCATCTTAATCACTGCTATGTTAAATTTTAAGTGAAAAACAGTAGTCACCCCGGCGAAAGCCGGGGTCCAGTAACTTTTGTCCTCCCTGGATTCCGGCGACCGAGGGCGAAATGCCCGAGGAAGTGTCAGAGCCCAACTGGGCTCGACCTTTCGCCGGAATGACAAACCTGCATTTCTGGATTCCGGCTACAGTTTACCCCGGTGCGAACCGAAACCAGAATGACGCGTTTGAGCTATTTTGCAACAATCCCATAATTAAACTAAAAAGGCAAGAAACTTGTTCCTGCCTTTTTTTCCACGAAAATGAACCCTTTGTAAATTATTCTTCTGACGGTATACCAGAAGTATCTTCTTTAGTAGCAGCTTCTTTAGCAACAGCTTCTTTAGAAGTATCTTCTTTAGTAATAGCTTCGGAAGGATTTATGGAAACAGGAGCAGGCGGAACGATTTTTTCTTGCGCAGCTTCCTCGCTTTTAAGCTTCTCTACGCTAATAACTTTAGCTTTCATCTTCCCATCAGCGCCAATCATGTAATCAATGCTTAACGCGTCTCCCTTTTTAAGCTCATCAAAAGATTTAGCATTTTCAAAAGTTGTTTTATCGTCAGTAGTCACTAAAACTTCTTTTTCCTGGCCTGTTTCATAATCAATAGATTTTAATGTAATAGTTTTATTTACGCTATCCGAAGAAACCACTTCACCCCAAACCCACTGTGTTCCCGCATCCGTAGATACATCCGTAGATGCCTCCTGACCAAAAATTATACTTGCGCTTAAAAAAAACATAACCGCCGCAATTACCGTAATTAAGCCTGTTCTTAACTTCATTTTACTTCCCTCCTCTTATTATTTTTTTCTTTTGCCTATGGCAAAAGAAAACCCAAGAATAATTTGTCATAATTTACCACAAACTAACGGCTTTGTCCAGAGATTTATTTGGGTTTAAAAATATTAAATATATTTCTTCAATAATCCCTCGATCTGCGCGTCATCAAAGGGCTTAATAAAATAATCCAGAGCGCCTAATTCCTTACAGCGATTAATCATCGCGTCATGCCCGATGGCCGTAACCATAATTATCCTGGCTCCTGGCGTGGCATCCTTAATACGTTACGCGGCGTTTAATATCTAATAGCCTTTTCTAACTTATAAATATATTTAACAAAAATTAAATTTTAAAAAGCCTTTCTTTTACTAAATCACTTACTATTCTCCCATCTGCCCTGCCAGCAACTTTAGCAGTTACCTCTTTCATAACCTTGCCCATATCCTTCATATTAACAGCGCCGGTTAAAACAACAGCTTCTTCAACTATTTTCTTTATCTCGTCAATAGGCATATCGAGCGGTAAATAATCCTTTAAAACCTCAATCTCCCGCGCTTCTTTATCGGCCAAATCCTGTCGGTTTCCTTTTTCAAACTGCTCAATGGAATCCTGGCGTTCTTTAATCTGCTTTCTAATCACCGCCGTTATTTCACTATCGTCAATTTTGGGTTTTTTCTTCGCGATAGCCACATTCATTATTTCCGCGCGTAAAAAATTTAAAACAGAATTCTTTATCGCGTCTTTACTTTTTAAAGCTTGCTTATAATCATTAAAAATTTTTTCTTCTAACATCCTGCCTCCATAAATTTTTCAGCGGCCCTAAACGCCTCTTGCCTTGTTTTAATCCTGCCTATTGCCTGTAATTCCTCTATCTCAGATAAAATTTTACCAATTAACACAGATGGCTCTAATTTAAATTTTCGTATCAGGTCATCTCCATTAAGCAGGCGGGAGGATTTTTTCTCTTTTTTATTCCTAAAATATTCTTTTATCAAACCAAAAACTATTTTCTCATGGCGCTCTCGGGATTCTCTTGTGGCATATGGCCCTTTAGTAGCCCTCTGATCCGCGATAGAAAGCAAAAGCACACTTAATGCCTCCTTACCTGTATCGCGAAAATACCTAAATTTTGCCCTCAGCGTAAGCTCCTTAATACCCGCCAGATAACCCGGCCTTAAGTGGCACAAAACTATAGTCTTTAAAGAATTTATCTCATTGTTAGAAAGCTTTATGCGCCGGCAGATTTCTTTAGTCATATTTAAACCGATATTTTCATGACCATGAAATTTGGTCTTACCATCTTCATAGCGCAGCGCCGAGGGCTTTCCTATATCATGCAAAAATGCCCCTAATTTAAGCAGCGCCCCGCGAGTTCTTTCTGGAGAAATAATCTCATTAAGATAAACCTGTATTTGAGAATTCCTTTTTAATTCCTTAATTAATAATTCAAGCTGCCTAATTGTCTCTAAAGTATGTTGCCAGACATCAAGATGATGATATGGGCCGCGGCCTATCCCGCGCATCTTTTTAATTTCAGGAAAAATTATCCTTAAAATACCCAGCTTATCCATTTCCAAAAGACACCCGAAACCAGAATCACACTCAAAAATCTTAAACAATTCATCACGAATACGCTCCCAAGAAACATCTGGGAGTTTATTTAATTCTTTTTTTAATAACTTCCGGGTTTCTTTATCAATATCAAAGCCAAGTGAAGCTTTAAAGCTAAAAGCGCGCATAACCCTAAGCGGATCCTCAGCAAATGCCATTTTACCTACTGCCCTAATCCTCTTATCTTTAATATCTTTACTCGCGCCATAGGGATCAATAAACATATCGCGCAAATCAACCTGTGTTAATCCCGCCGAAGAACCCCGCTTTCTACCGGCCGCCGGAATTAACGCGTTTTTAAATTCTACGGCTATGGCGTTCATGGTAAAATCACGATGCAAAAGGTCTTCTTTTATATCAACCCCGCGAAAATCGGTAAAATCCAAAGTATAAACAATATCCCTCACCCCTTCCGCCTCTACCAAGCGCCCCTTAGAACCGCCCTTGATAACCAAAGAACTACCTTGCAACCTAAAAGGTTTTACGAGACGGCAGGCGCCATGCTCCTTGTCTAAAACTACAAAACCGGCTTTAATTTTTCGCGCAAGAAGCAACCCAAAATTTATCGCGCCTTTTTTTAAACAAAAATCATAGTCAGGATTTCCTTCTTTTCTGTCCAATAAAAGATCTCGAAGCATACCTCCCACAAGATACAGCTTTACCTTTTTTGATTCCGCGAAAGAGGAAACAGCCCTCAATAGCCAAAGGTCATTTTGATCAAATTGAATATATTTTTTCATTGTGGTATAGGAAAAATGTAGGGACAGAACACTGTTCTGTCCCTACTGAAAATCATTGAATTTAATTAAACGGCTCTAAACGTTCGATTATATCGTCTTCTACGAATACAGGCGCATGCGCCCTTACTGCCAAAGCAATACTATCGGAAGGGCAGGCATCAACAATCTTTTCCTGATTAGTTTGGGTCCTTAAAAATATCTTCGCGTGGAACGTATTTTCTTCTAATCTATCTATGACAATCTTCTCAACACTTGCCTCCAGGCGGCTAATCGTAGAATGCAACAAATCATGAACCAATGGGCGCGGAGAATCAAACCCGCTAATCTTTAATTTTATGGCTGCTGCTTCAGCAAGCCCAATCACGATGGGAAGTATGCGATTGCCATTTTTTTCTTTCAAGACAATAAGCTGATCGTGCCTTTTTTCATCAATAAGAATCTTATTCAGCTCCATCTCTATCATCTTTTTATATCCGTGTATATCCGTGTTTTACATGTTTGCCTTTATCTAAAATATCTTTCAATTCCTCCATAAATTGACCGACATCTTTAAACTGTCTATAAACTGAAGCGAAGCGGACATAAGCAACATCATCAAGTAATTTTAATTTTTCCATAACCAATTCTCCGACGCGTGACGAAGAAACCTCGCGATCAAATTTTTTTTGAATCGCGCGCTCTACCTGCGTAACAACCTCTTCCATTTTATCCAGGCTTATGGGCCTTTTTTCGCACGCCTTCATAATACCGGCTAAAATCTTCTTACGGTCAAATGGACAGCGCGTACCATCCTTTTTTATTATCATTAAAGAGACTTCCTCTATATATTCATAAGTAGTAAAACGCCTGCCGCATTTAAGGCACTGGCGCCTTCTGCGTATAGCTGAATCTTCAGCAGTCGCGCGCGAATCTATCACCTTATCTTCCTTATAACCGCAATAGGAACATTTCATTTCAATTTTACCCCATCCCCCACAACAGGGCCTACTGTTCGTATTTCTATCCCGGCTTCTTTAAGCATTTTTCTAGCCAATTCATCAGGATAACCTTCTGATATCACAACCTTTTCTATTCCCACGCCAATTAACATTTTAGCGCAAGTCGCGCAAGGTTGATTAGTCACATAAATAGCGGCGCCTTTTAAATCTATCTTATGAATTACCGCCTGAATTATTACATTTTGCTCGCCATGCAAGCCTCTGCATAATTCCTGGCGCTGGCCTGAAGGAATTTTTAATTTTTCCCGAATACAACCCACATCCGCGCAATGAGCTAACCCTGATGGCGCTCCATTATATCCGGTCGCTAAAATTCTCTTGTCACGCACGGCAACCGCCCCCACATGCCGGCGCAAGCAAGTTGAACGCTTAGAGACAAGCTGCGCCACCTCTAGAAAATACTCGTCCCAACTGGGACGCTTATGAGCTTTCAATTTTTTTTTAGGCATTCCAAAATTTCTCCATCATCGCGTAAATCATCGCGTAGGGGCGGGCTTGCCCGCCCAAAAAAAATACAATAATTATTCAGATATCCTCACTTCTTTCTCATTACAGGACGCCTTAATAACTCCGGATATAAAGGAAACCCTCTACTTAAAACCAAAACTTCCTTCTTGATTGCCTCTAATTTTCTATGATCGCTTCTTGCGTCAATAGCATCATTAATAAACCGCGCGATTTTACGCATCTGGGGCGCTTTCATTCCGCGGCTGGTTAACGCTGAAGTCCCCAGACGGATTCCGCTTGTAACAGCAGGGCTCTCCTTATCAAAAGGGATAAGATTTTTATTAACCGTAATCCCCACCTCTTCCAAAATCAGAGAAACGCTTGAACCAGTAACTCCTTTTTTGGTTAAATCTAAAAGCAGCAAATGCGTATCTGTGCCGCCGGAAACAATACGAAACCCTTTTTCCTCTAAAGAACTGGCCAGCTCTCTGGCGTTTCCTACTACCTGTCTCTGATAACTCTTGAATTTCGCGCTCATTGCCTCGCGAAAAGCCACCGCCTTAGCGGCAATAACATGCATTAAAGGCCCGCCCTGTATTCCGGGAAAAATAAGTGAATCTATCTTTCTGGCAAATTCTTTTCTGCAAAGAATAAAACCTCCCCTTGGCCCCCGTAAAGTTTTATGCGTGGTTGAGGAAACAATCTCCGCGTAAGGCACTGGTGAAGGATGCACCCCTGCTGCCACAAGGCCCGCGATATGAGCCATATCCACAAATAGATACGCGCCCACCTTATCCGCTATCTCGCGAAAAGCCTTAAAATCGATTTGCCGCGGATAAGCAGACGCGCCCGCGAGAATCATCCTGGGTTTATGTTCTTTGGCCAAATCCATAATTCTGTCATAATCTAAAGTTTCTGTTTTAGGATCTACGCCATAACCAACTATTTTATAAAACATACCGGAAAAATTATGTGGATGCCCGTGCGATAAATGCCCACCCGCGGATAAATCCATAGCCAAAACCGTATCCCCTAATTTCAGGACCGCGAAATAAACCGCCATATTCGCCTGAGTCCCTGAATGCGGCTGCACATTCGCATGTTCTGCCCCAAACAATTCCTTAGCCCGGTTGACCGCTAACTCTTCCACCACGTCCACATAATTGCATCCGCCATACCAGCGGCGATGCGGATAACCTTCAGCATATTTATTGGTAAGCACGGAACCCTGTGCCTGAAGCACTGCTAACGAAGTAAAATTTTCAGAAGCAATCAACTCTAACCCCTCTTCCTGCCTTTTAAGTTCGCTCCTTACAGCCGCGTAAATTTCCGGATCAGCACACTTTACATAATTCATATTCGTTTAACCTCCCAATTCTGTTTCAATCTTTTTTATTTTATTTAAACGCCGTTTATGCCTTCCACCCTGAAACTCTGTATTTAGCCAAACATTAAGAATCCTTTTGACTATCTGAACATTCACAAAAGCGCTTCCCAAAACCAATACATTACTATCATTGTGTTGGCGCGAAAGTTTAGCCGCTTTTACATTATAACAGAGCGCGCCGCGCACTTCTGGGAACCTATTGACTACGATAGAACTCCCTATCCCGCTCTTACAAATCATGATACCTCTCTGATGCTTACCTTCTGAAACGCATTTAGCAAGCTTGCCGGCAAACAAGGGATAATCACAGCTCTCTTGCGAATATGTCCCCATATCTTTTATTTGAAAACCTTTCTTTTCTAAGCAAAGCTTTAACTTTTCTTTCAAGGCAAACCCCGCGTGATCAGACGCAATAAGCATAGTTTTCATATTATATCACTCACCCTCTCCACTGCCTGCTTTATAATCCGGCATGTCTCTGCGTAAAACTCCATAGAATTAGCTATTGGATCAATTATGTCTAAGTTATCAGCGTCTTTTTTTACCCCGCCAAAAACAAGATTCCTAACGGGATTAACAAATTCTTTCAATAAAAAAAGCCTGTTTTGGACATCCGCGGCAACCTGTAAAATTCTCTCTTCATGCAATTTTTCCATAACTAATATTATATCTGACTTTCTAAGAAGCTCTTTTGTGACCATTCGCGAACGATGGCTTGACACATCTATGCCTTCCTTTTTTAAAATCTCTTTTGTGGCCTCCGTCGCGCCTAAACCAGCCATCATCATTACCCCCGCGGACAAAACCTCAACATCGCCCCTGTTTCTCTCCTTTAATTTTTTCTTTAAAAGCGCCTCCGCCATTACCGAGCGGCATGAATTACCGGTGCAGACGAAAAGCACTGTCTTTCTTCTTGCCACCGCCTCAAGAACCTCTTTTTTTATTGCTGCCTCTCTTAAAACTCGAAGAGAACTTTCAGCGCAATCCACAACCGAAGATTCAACCTGTAATTTTGTAGCGCCTGAATCTATGGCAAAATCAACCAAGCCATCTAAATCCTTTATAGCATCAGTAAAATTTACCGGAGCGGGTTTTCCAGAAATATTCGCGGATGGGCAAACCACCGGAACACCTGAGAGCTTAATTATCCTCAAGGCAACCTCATTATCCGGTACGCGTATACCAATGGTTCGGCCGCGCTCACCATTAACGCTAAACGAAGTCAAGGCGTCAATTACTCCTCCGGTTTTCGCCCTTAATATTAGAGTCAGTGGCCCGGGCCAAATTTTTGACATAAGTTTATAAGCAAAAATCGGAATGTCGCAAGCAAATTCCTCAATCTTCTCTCTTCCAGCTATATGCAGAGAAAAAGGTTTATCCTTTGGCCGCTCTTTAATCTTATATAATTTCTCTATTGCTTTTGGATTTAAGGCATTAGCCGCGATACCATAAACAGTCTCCGTCGGAATAATCACAAGCCCCCCCGCGGCCAAAATCCCGGCCGCCTCTTTAATATACTCTTCTTGAGGATTTAAGGGGTCTATTTTTACTTTTTTTGTCGAAATCATAAATTTATTTTGATCTTTTTTATTTTGGAGCGCATTTGCTGCCTATATTTAAAAAGCTTTGTGCTGATTTTTTTATCAGTTATCCCTAAAATAGAAAGCGCGAAAAGAGCGGCATTCTTTGCGCCGGATTTTCCAATTGCCATAGAAGCAACAGGAATCCCCGCGGGCATCTGAACCGTAGATAACAATGAATCGAGGCCCTTTAGGCTCTTTGTTTCTATGGGAATCCCGATAACCGGCAATGTGGTATGACTGGCAACCACACCTGCCAAAGCCGCGGCACCGCCTGCCGCGGCGATAAAAACTTTAACCCCTTTTTTTGGCGCTTCCTCAACATATGCAGTCAATTCTTTCGGCGTCCTATGCGCAGAAAGCGCCTTAATCTCATACTTAACCTCAAATTCTTTCAATAGATTTGCCGCTTCCCCTACAGTCTCCAAATCCGACTCACTCCCCATAATTATAGCAATCTCAATTTTATTCATTATAATTACCTCTTTCAATATAAGGCTTTTTGTCCAATATCGCTTCTATAATGCATACCTTCAAAATGAATTTTTTCTACCGCGGAATAAGTTTTTTTTATCGCTTCTTTTATTGTATCTCCCATGCCCGTTACACCTAAAACCCTCCCTCCGTTTGTAAAAATTCTATCCTCTTGTTTCTTAGTGCCAGCGTGAAAAATAACGGTGTCTTCTAACTTTTGCGCTTCATCTAATCCAAAAATCTCTTTGCCTTTTTCGTATTCACCCGGATAACCTCCGGACGCGCAAACTACGCATACGCATGGCCGGCTGTCCCAATTCAAAGGGTTAAGCCGGAATAATTTTTCTTCGGTTGCGGCGAACATTACTTCTAATAAATCTGATTTTAAACGCGGTAATATCGCCTGTGTTTCCGGATCGCCAAAACGCACGTTAAATTCAAGCGTCTTTGGTCCGTCATTAGTCAACATAATCCCCGCGTACAAAACTCCCCTGTAATCTATTCCTTCCCGGGCTAAACCATCCATCGTGCGATAAATTATCTTCTCTAAAATTTCCTTAAATACCGGCTCTGTTATAATCGGAGCGGGTGAATAAGCGCCCATTCCGCCGGTATTAGGCCCAACATCACCATCAAAAACTCTTTTATGGTCCTGACTTGAAGCCAAAGAAATAACTTTTTTTGAATCAGCGATCACAATAATGGATGCTTCCTGACCCTGTAAACAATCCTCAATAATTACTTTTCTGCCCGCGTCACCAAAAACTTTTTCCCCCATTATTAAATCTACCGCTTGTATTGCTTCATCAGTTGTC
The DNA here is from genome assembly GCA_919901915.1 of Omnitrophica bacterium GWA2_41_15. GTDB lineage: Bacteria > Omnitrophota > Gorgyraeia > Gygaellales > Profunditerraquicolaceae > CAKKQB01. The sequence goes on along the minus strand of CAKKQB010000029.1, from coordinate 5,515 downwards.
TTTGCCACAATCACGCCCTTGCCTTGGGCTAAACCATCTGCCTTAACCACGCAAGGAGCGCCTTTAAGTTCGATATATTTTTTTGCCTCATTATCATTCTCAAAAATCTTAAAATCCGCGGTCGGGACATCATACTTAGCCATTAATTCCTTGGCAAAAACCTTGCTCGCCTCTAATCGCGCCGCTTTCTTATTTGGGCCGAATATCCTTAATTTCTGATTCCTAAATTCATCGACAATTCCTAAAGCCAAAGGCGCTTCAGGTCCGACAATCGTCAGATCTATTCTTTCTTTTCTGGCAAAGTCTAATAACTTAAAAATGTCTTCTATCTTTATATCAATACACTCCGCGAGTTTTGAAATACCGCCATTCCCCGGAGCGCAAAAAATCTTATCCGCTAATTTTGACTGCGCAATCTTCCAAACAAGCGCGTGTTCTCTTCCGCCTGAACCAATGACTAAAATTCTCATAATATCTCTACTTCTTTCCTGCCTTTAATAACCTCGCCAATAACCCAAGACTTCAATTTAAATTCAGCTAATTTTGAAATTATCGCTTTGACTGATTGCGGCTCCAGAATCAAAACCATCCCAATGCCCATATTAAAGGTCCGATACATTTCTTTATCTGCGATACTGCCTTTATTCTGAATTAATTTAAAAATCTTAGGCAGCTCCCAAGCATTTTTGTTAATCCTCACGTTTACATTATCAGGGAGGATACGGCTGATCTTATCGTAGAAAGCGCCGCCGGTGATATGAGAAATGCCTTTAATAGCGGATAGCGCCTGCCTGCCGGCAAGGCAGGGATAGCGGATAGCGGATAGCAAAGACAAAACGGGTTTAACATAAATACGAGTGGGTTTAAGAAGCTCTTTACTCATTCTTTTTTGTTCATTTATAGATAAGGCTTTCCTGGCTAAGGAATAACCGTTAGAGTGTAGACCGCTAGATTCTAAACCAATTACGATATCACCAGCTTCTATTTTTGAACCGTCAATAATATTTTTACGCTCAACCGCGCCTACACAGAACCCGGCAATATCGTATTCTCCTTCTTTATAAAATTCCGGCATCTGAGCGGTTTCTCCGCCGATCAAAGAACATCCCGCCTCAATACAGCCATTATTTATGCCTTTTATTATATCAAGCAGTGTTTTTTCTTGGACCTTGCTATACGCGATGTAATCTAAGAAAAATAATGGCTCCGCGCCTGCGCAAAGGATATCATTCACATTCATCGCCACCGCGTCTATGCCAATCGTATCATGTTTATTGACAAGATTCGCGACCTTTAACTTTGTGCCCACCCCATCCGCGGAAGAAACCAGAACCAAATCATTATATTTTTCTTTCGCCAGACTAAAAAAACTGCCAAAACCGCCGATATCTTTTAAAACCTCTCGGCTAAATGATTTTCTTAACAAAGGCTTAATTTTTGCCTTAAACATACCCGCGCTTTTAATATCCACGCCTGATTTTTTATAATCTAGTTTCATTTTCTGCTTTCCTTATAAAAATTCCTTAACGTAATTGACTCCATTGCTAAAAATCTCTAATCCCGCGCCGGAGAGCCTCTTTTTCATTCCGGTCCATTGAGGATGCTGATAAAACTCAATATACCTTTCCGGATGAGGCATAAGCCCTAGAATCCTCCCTGTCTCATCACAGATACCCGCGATATTTTCGATTGAACCATTGGGATTACAAGGATAACCCGCGAATTTTCCCTTTTCATCGCAATATTGAAAAACAATCTGGCCATTCTTTTTTAATTTTTCTAAAACTGCCTTATCCTTTGTAATAAATTTTCCCTCCCCATGAGCCACAGGAAGATAAATTATCTCAGAAAGGCCTTTTGTCCAGACGCATTTAACCGGCAAACCGGCAAACCGGCAAACCGGCAAACACAAATGTACCCACCTGTCCTCAAATTTTCCGGAATCATTTATGATGAGGCTTACTTCCTGCTTAAAATCAGAATTCCCCGGCAAGATACCTGCTTTTACCAAAACCTGAAAACCATTACAAATCCCAATAACTAACTTTCCTTGACTGATAAATTTCCTTACATCATCCGCAAACTTATATTTTAGTTCATTAGCCAAAATTTTACCCGCGGCAATATCATCACCATAAGTAAAACCGCCGGGAATAGCTAAGATTTGATAATCAGAAAACTTTTTCCCATAATCTATAAACCTGTTTATATGCGCAAGTTCCGGCTCCGCGCCGGCCTTAGCAAATGCAAAAGCAGTTTCCTTGTCGCAGTTGGTTCCCGCAGTTCTTAAAACGCAAACCTTAGGCTTTGCCATAAAATCCCTTTAGCGCTTCCATAACTTCTTCCGGAGTATCTACTACCGTAAATATTTTTAAGTCTTCCTTAGAAATACATCCCTCATCTAACACTCTAGATTTAAACCAACTTACCAAACCATGCCAGTAATCTCTTCCCACCAAAATCACAGGAAATTTTTTAATCCGTTTAGCCTGAATAAGATTCAAACTTTCAAACAACTCATCAAATGTGCCAAAACCGCCCGGCATGATTATAAAGGCCTTAGCATATTTAACAAACATTACCTTTCTGACAAAGAAATAACGAAAATCTAATAATATATCTATGTAATGATTGGGTTTCTGCTCTTCTGGTATCTGAATATTTAAACCGATAGACATCCCCTTAGACCTTCTCGCGCCCTTATTTGCCGCTTCCATAATTCCCGGTCCGCCGCCGGTAATTACGGCAAACCCTTCTTTGGTCAAAAGAGAGGTTATTTTTTCCGCTAACTTACAATATTTATTCTCCGGATCCATACGGCTTGAGCCAAATACAGAAACGGCCTTTCCAACTTTCGAAAGCACCTCGAAACCTTCCACGAACTCTGACATGATACGAAATATCCGCCAGGTTTCTTCTCTCGTAAAATCTTCTTTTAAAACATTTTTAATCTTTATTTTTTCTGCTGACCGAATAGGCATTTTTTTTAAACTCCTTTATCTATTATAAACCATTACATCAAATTTATCGAGAACTTTTTTTTACTTTTTTTTTACTAAAACTTTTTTACCTTTTTCCTCTCCCCGCGAATCACTGCGTTACGGGTCGCCGCATTTTTGGGCATGGCTTGCCCCGCCCTTTTTCTTCTCGACATCATTCTATTAATGACTATTTATTTCCTTAAATATTTTTTTTGCCATTTCCCCAGGCCGGACTTTATCGTCAACCTCTACCCACTTTATCCGTTTATCTTTTCTAAACCACGTGAGCTGTCTTTTGGCAAAATGACGGGTATTTTGCTTCATCAAACGCTTCGCTTCATCCAAATCATAAAGCCCTTCAAAATATCCTTTTAATTCCCTTATCCCAATAGCGCATGAAGCGGTTTTACTTAAACGCCGCTTAAGTAGTTTTCTTACTTCGGATATTAACCCCATTTTAAACATCTTCTCTACACGCCCATCTATTCTCTCATAAAGCTCACTGCGCGGCATATTTAAACAAAAGATCTTAATGTCGTAATCATCCGTCAATCCTTTCCTCTGTTTTTTTAATTCAGAGATTGGCTTACCCGTGCTTTCAAAAACCTCTAATGCCCGAATGATACGCCTTGTATCATGAGGATGTATTTTTAAAACGGCTTCAGGATCCACCTTCGTTAATCTTTCATATAAATATTGGCTGCCGAATTTTTCCATTTCATCATAAAGGCCTTCGCGAATTTTTTTATTTTTGCTTTTATCCTTAAAAATACCATCTATTACTATTGAGGCATAGAGGGCTGTTCCGCCTACAAAAAGCGGAATTTTTTCCCTTTTTATAATTTCCCTAATACTAGAAACGGCTTCTCTGCGGTATCTTGAGACATCGTATTCCTTATCCACAGGAATTGTGCCAATTAAATGATGCGGTATTTTTTCCCTTAATTTTAACGCTGGCTTTGAAGTAATAATGTCCATACCCTTGTAAATCTGCATGGAATCACAGGAAATTATTTCGGCATTTATTTTCCCGGCTAATATTAGAGCTGCTTTAGTTTTACCCACGGCAGTTGGGCCGAGGAGAAAAATAACTTTATTCAACACGTTTACTCCTTGAAATCTTTTTTTGTAATTCTAATATTACTCCGTGCCTTCTCTGCTTCTCTTCTAGCGGCACATCATCAGGAAAACTCTCGGCTAAGGTGCGCGGCCGAGGTGAATATTTAAATATATAAGCGGCATTAAACTGGACATCCCTTACTAAATTATAGGTATCGAGAAAATCTTCTTGTGTCTCTGTCGGAAAACCCACAATTACATCAGTAGAAAATTTACCATTTTGGACAATCTTGCGATAATTATCAATTAAGCTTAAAAAAGATTCTCTTGTGTAACCTCGCTTCATAAGTTTTAAAATTTTATTCGAACCTGACTGAATAGGCAGGTGCAAATGTTTCTTTAATTTTTCCAAACTACCCATTACTTTAAACAAATCAATAGTGGTATCCTTAGGGTGCGAAGTAACAAAGCTAAACTCCTTAAGCCCCTTAACCTGATCAATTAATTCTAATAATTTAACGAAATTAATGTTTTCTCTGTTCTCTGTTCTCTGTTCTCTGTTCTCTACGCCGTAGGCGTTAACATTTTGCCCTAATAAAGTAATCTTAGATACACCTGCGTCAATATTTTCTTTAATCTCATCCAAAATATCCTGATAATTACGCGACCTTAACTTCCCGCGCGTATAAGGCACAACGCAATACGAACAATAATTTTCACAGCCTTCTGAAATAACCACAAAAGCATGATTCTGGTCCAGATGAAATCCGGTGTGGTATACCTCTTCAGGCCTTGTTTCTCCGTCTGTCTCCCAGATTTTAATAGCGGATAGCGCCTGCCTGCCGGCAAGGCAGGGATAGCGGATAGCGGATAGTTTGTTTATTATACCTGGTATTCTATGAATATCAGCTGTGCCCACCACAAAATCAACCTGCGACGCCTTTTCAAAAATCGCTTCCTGATAATTATTTGCCATACAACCAACAATTCCAACAATAGGAACTATCCCAGAAGATAACCTTTCCTGTTTCTTAACGATCTGCCCTACCGCGGACCAAACCCTATCCTCCGCGTGCTGACGCACCGAACAGGTATTAAAAATTATTACATCCGCTAAATCCTCATCTTCCGTAATCCGATATCCTGCCCTATCCAGCAACCCAGCAATTACTTCCGAATCCCGGACATTCATTTGACATCCGAAAGTGCGCAAAAGCACACGTAACTTCTTCGGGCTTTTGCTCGCCTCGCTTCGCTCTCGGCGAAGCGGGCCTCCGGAATCGCCTGTATTGTCGTCTTTTCGCTCGTTTTCAACCATTTCATCCCCTCTTCATAGCAAGTTTTCCACGGCTCATTCAACTCGAACTTCACGATCTCCTGATTCTGGATGTGGATCGATTTGAAAATGATCCGCATGAAGGTTTTGGTTCTTTCGTGTTTAGGGCGAAAACCTTGGGCTTAAAAGTCCGCAGTGC
>CAKKQB010000028.1:102735-118044 GCA_919901915.1 Omnitrophica bacterium GWA2_41_15 | reverse complement strand
TTCGTTAACTTTCCCTCATAAGCAGGGGGGTAACGATCTATGGTATCATTCCCAATATCGCACCTTTTTATTCTTTACTTTATAGGTAAGGTAGTATATAATTAGTTAATACTTTAGGCGTGTTAAGATAGGCTTTTAGTAAACTAGCCTCAAAGTGTCGTGGGCTACGGTAAAAAGTATATAAGTCGTGCGGTCTCAAGGCGTTTTGAGAAATGTGATATGATAAAAAATAGCATCAAAATCGGAAATATATTAGTTGAAGAGAAAGTAATCACCGCGGAGCAATTAGAGATTGGCTTAAGGGAGCAGAAAAAAACAAATGATTTTGTTTGCGCTACCTTGATAAAATTAGGTTTTGCTTCCGAGGAGAAAATTTTTAATATACTGAGCAGTCAATTAAATATTCCTTATCTGAAATTAACCGGATTAGATGTCGAGCCTCTGATTATACAAAAGGTCCCCGCCAGGTTTGCCAACCATTATAAGATTATACCTTTAGATTTTAAGAACAATATCCTGACAATCGCGATGGCTGACCCTTTAGACATTCGCACATTAGATGATATACGCCTGCTTCTTAATGTGGAAGTGAAGGCGGCATTGGCAAGCGAGTCGGAAATTCAGGATGCTATACGTAAATATTATGGTGTGGGCGCTGAGACATTAGAAAAAATAATGGACAAGAAGGAGGCCCAAGATGAGGTAGGTTCAGAGAAAGAAGGAGCTGAAGATATTGAGGGGATGGTGGAGGATGCCTCTATCGTAAAGTTTGTAAATCAGATTCTTTCAGAAGCTATCAAGGAAAGAACGACTGATATACATTTTGAGCCATTTCATAGGGAACTGCGCGTAAGATTCAGAATTGACGGGATTCTTTATGATATAAATATACCTGAAACTATAAAGTATTTTCATCCGGCTATTGTTTCGCGCATAAAGATTATGGCGCGCTTAAATATCGCTGAGCGCAGGCTTCCTCAGGATGGCAGGATAAAGGTAAAGATCGGCGAGCAGGAGCAGGACTTGCGTGTTTCCACGTTGCCTACAGCTTTTGGGGAAGCAGTACAGATAAGAGTGCTTAGCACAGGTTCGTTTTTAGAGTTGGAGAAACTTGGGTTGTTTCAGTGCGACCTTAAAATTATTGAAGAGGTAATAAAAAAACCTCATGGCATTATTTTTGTTACCGGCCCGACTGGCTCAGGAAAGTCTACAACTTTGTATGCTTCTCTTTCCCGATTGAATTCAAACGAGGTAAAGATTATAACTATTGAGGATCCTATAGAATATCAATTAAGAGGCGTGAATCAGCTTCAGGTTAATCCACTTATTGATTTTACTTTTGCCACAGCGCTTAGGCATATTTTAAGGCATGACCCTGATATAATCATGGTGGGAGAGGCCAGAGATTATGAGACTGCTGAAACCGCCATAAGGTCAGCGCTTACGGGGCATCTGGTATTTTCAACCTTGCATACTAATGATGCCGCGGGCGCGATAACAAGGCTTCTGGATATGGGGCTAGAGCCTTTTTTGGTGGCGTCTTCTTTAGAATGTATTATCGCGCAAAGGTTAGTCAGGTCTATTTGCCCTAAATGTAAGGTGCTGATAAAATCAAAAGATGAAATATTGGAACGGATTATCAAGGCAGGGATAGATTTTGACGCGAGTAAAGTAGAGCTTTATGAAGGTAAAGGCTGTCAACAGTGCCGTTTTACAGGTTATCTGGGGCGCACTGGTATATATGAAGTTTTAGTTATTAATGAAGCAGTTAGGGAGATGATTATTAGTAAGGCATCTAATCAGCAGATAAAGAAGAAGGCTCTTTCTTGCGGCATGCGCACTTTGCGTCAGGATGGATTGCGGAAGGTTATTGATGGCGCTACTACTTTTACTGAGATTATGCGTGTAACGCAGCAGGAAGAACTGTAGAGATTGCTGAAAAAATCTAAAAATAAGCGGCAATCTCTGATTAAAAGATTAAAAGCAGATTACACAGATTAGGTTCTCGTCGGAGGAATCTGTGTAATCTTAAATAATCTGCGTAATCAGAGGTCGTTGATGTAGTTTTTAGTAATTTTTCAGCGACCTCTTGTAGGCAAAATGCCAAAATACGTCTATAATGCAAAGGCCTTATCGCCTGTCAGAATTCTGCGAGGCGAAATAGAAGCGGAAACAAAACAGCAGGCAATAAATGCCCTTAGCCAGATGGGGCATTTCCCTATTTCTGTTGAACTTTTGGATATTGGGTCTTATCGCAAAAATTTTTGGCATCTTAGGAAAGTATCCAATAAGGAAATGGTTTTGTTTACGCGTCAGTTGTCTATTCTTTTGGAATCCGGAGTAAATATTCTTCAGAGTTTAAATATGGTATCCAAACAGTCTTCTAACGGATACCTAAAGATGGTCCTTGAGGATGTGGTTAGCAAAGTAAAGGATGGTAAGCCTTTATCAGATAGCTTGGCGAGCCACCCGTCTGTTTTTTCTTCCCTATATTCTTCTATGATTGCCACAGGGGAAGCCGGAGGCAATTTGGCAAAAACCTTAAATCAGCTGGCAGATTTTTCAGAGAAAAATGAAGAATTTAAAGATTCCGTGCGGGCGGCATTGACTTACCCTGTTTTTGTTTTATGCGTCGGGATATTAACCATAACTATTCTTTTGGTGTTTGTTATCCCAAGGTTAGTCAATATGTTTTCTGATATGGGTCAGGTTTTGCCTTTACCTACCAGAATTTTAATAATGATATCTGACGCTTTGAGAAATTCATGGTGGATTATTATTATATTTATTTTTCTGGGTATTTTTTTAGGCCGCAGGGCATATTTGAAACCCAATGGTAAGTTTTTATGGGATGGGTTTAAATTAAAGATACCTTTTTATGGGCAGATTACTTTAAAAACCGAAATCAGCCGATTAATGCGCACATTTTCGCTGTTACTTTCAAGCGGTATTACATTAGTGCCTTCAATGGATATCTCATCATCGGTGTTGGGAAATCAGGTTTTAAAAATAGAGGTTCAAAATCTTAAGGAGGATATATCCAAGGGCAGCAACTTATCCGCTGTGTTTAAGAAATCAAAATTTTTTCCGGAATTTGTTACAAATATTGTGGCTATTGGAGAAGAGACCGGCGCGTTAGAAAAATCGCTTTCGCGCATAGCAGAGGAGTATGAAAAGGATGTTGACCGTTCTCTAAAGACGCTTGCTCAAATGTTAGAGCCGATGATTATCTTGGGGGTTGGTTTGGTGGTAGGTTTCATTGTGTTGTCAATGTTGTTGCCGATATTTCAATTAAATTTAATTGTAAAATAGGAGGGAGACAAATGATTAAAACGCATAACGCAATACGCAATACGCGCGACGCTTTTACCCTTATTGAAATCATGCTTGTTATTATAATTATAGGCGTATTGGCCGCGATGGTGATGCCGCGCCTTGTCGGCCGTTCTGAACAGGCGCGTCTTGCTGTTGCCAAAGCGGATATTGAATCAGGGATAGCGTTAAGCCTTGATCTCTATGAGATGGATAATGGAGAATATCCTGATAAGCTTGCTGATTTAAGGGTTAAGCCGGGGACAGAGGGTAACTGGAAGGGGCCTTATTTAAAAAAAGAGCCCGTAGATCCGTGGGGAAGGCCGTATAAATACGATAAAGGTTCTGATGGGAAATCTTATAAGATTTGCTCTGACGGCCCTGATGAAGGAAAGGCGGAAGACGATATTTGTAATGATAAGGTTTAACCCAAAACATAAATTTCAGGAAGCATTTACTTTTATAGAGCTGTTCTTTGTTATAATTATTATTGGTGTTTTAATAGGCGTTTCTATTCCCTCTTTTAGAAATACTTCTAACCAGATGCGGTTAAATAATTTTTCCCGGGAATTGCAATCGTCTATGAATTATTTTTGTGAGCGCTCGATCATAGAAAGAAAAATTATTTATTTAACTGTTGATAATGAAAAAAAACAATGTTGGGCTCAAGTAATGGATTCGCGAGCTAAATTAAAGACTATTGAAATTCCCGAGGATATTGAGGTTGAGGTTAAGAAGGAAGATAATAGCGTTGACGGGGGGGTTATTTTTTATCCAGACGGTTCAATTGAAAAAGTTACCTTGAATATAAAATCAAGTTCTCTTGGTTATCAAAAGGTTGGCTTAACTACGGAGGGTGTATTTGGCAGGGTTAAAATGCGGGAGTAATTCGAAGGCTTTTTCTCTATTAGAAGTAATAATTATGGTTGGTATATTATCAACTGGAATAGTTATTATTTTGCAGGCGCTTTCTTTATCCGCGGGGGTAACAGGGCTAAGCTGTGATATTATAAAAGCGGCATTTTTGACGGAAGATAAAATTCAGGAATTAGAGTTTAAGGAGAAAAGATGTTTGGTAACTGTTGGCGAGGAAAGCGGCAAAATAGATAAATTTAATTGGAATTATAAGATTGATTCGGCAGGACAGGGCCTGAAATTGTATAAATTAGATTTTGAGGTGTCATGGCAAAGAGCAGGCAGGCAGGAGGGGTTGGGCGTAAGTACATACTTGATGCCTCAAAACCCCTAATAATCAAAGCGCGAATGGTAAAACAAAGAGCCTTTACGCTAATCGAGCTTCTTATCGCGGCTTCGATTTTGGTGGTTGTGATGGTGGCTATATATTCTGCTTTTTATTCAGGAATCTTTGGTTGCCGCGGCATTGATGATATTATAGAAGCGCATCAGGTTTCAAGAGCCATTTTGGAGCGCGTAAATATTGATTTAAAGAATTCTTTTGCTTATAAAGATAAAAGCGGAAACGCTAAGTTTACTGGCTCTGGGCATGAGGTTTCTTTTTTGACTTTGGTGGATACTTTTGTTCCTTTAAAAAAAATCAATTTAAACGAAGAGGGGTTTTTAACGGGGTCTGGCCAGGAGAACATTGTCAGAGATTTTGCTTTAGTTTCTTATAAATTGGAAGGTAATAAACTCTTCAGGCGAGTCTTAAAGGCTCAAGAAGCGCTTAATCAAGACTCTCAAGCGCGACCGGAGGAGATGGCTGATAATGTTGTTGATATCGTGTTTCAATACGGTAAGGTTCCCGTAGCCACGCAGAAAGATAAAGATCTGGTTGTGGATTTTAAGGATACTTGGGTCGCAAAGGATGATCCGGATGATGAGCAAGGGGTCTTACCCGTAGCAGTAAAAATAAGCCTGATTGTAAAAAAAGGAAAGATAGAGTATGAATTCAAACGCGTTGTGTATTTGCCAAGGGGAGGGGAAATACCATCAAGTTAATTGCAAAAGAACCTAAAAAAGCGCAGGTAATAATTATTAGTCTTTGGATTTTGGTAATTTTAAGTATACTTGCTTTGGGTGTTGGCCATAGAGTCTCTATTGCTTTGCGTTTAAGCAGATACCAGAAGGATAGCCTAAAGGCTTTATGCCTTGCTAAGGTCGGATTAAATTTGGCAATCGAGGAAATAGATAAGAATAAGGATCTTTCTTCTTATGATGTCTTGAAGGATAATTGGGCGGATAATAAGGAAAAATTTGAAAAGATAATGCTCAATGAAAATAAGAATGAGTTTGCGATAGTAAGTTATAACGTAGGGGAAGTTGGTAAGGAAGAGGCAAAATACGGTGTCTTGGATGAAGAAAGTAAGATAAATATAAATATAAATACCGCGAGCCCCTATGTGTTTAGGGCGCTTTTGGAGAGTTGTGGTGTTGTCGCGGGAGATTCGGTGGACACATTAGCTAATAATATCTGCGCTTGGAGGGGAGATTCTAACGCGCCGGAAGAGGCCAAGGATTACAAAAATTTAGGTTATGAATGTAAAGGAAAAAGCCTGGTAAATAATGAAGAATTAGGGCTGATTAAGGGAATTAAAGAAATTGAGGAAATTACTCCGGATATTTACAACAAGATAAAAGGATTAATTACTGTTCATGGAGATGGCCTTGTAAATATTAATACAGTAAATGATGAGGTATTGAAGATTTTGCTTAATGCTTGTGTTAAAGAGCTTAATCCTTCACCAGAGATAAATTCCGATAGTTTATTGAAAAAGATTCGGGAGGCAGGGGTTTTTAAGAAGCTGGATGATTTTAAAAATGTTTTTGATTTAAATGAAAAAGAAGTTGAAGTTATAGATAAATTGCAAAAATTAATCAAGGTACGGTCAAATTGTTTTAGGATAATTTCTGTTGGAAAAATCGCTAATATCGGCCTTGAGCGCGTAATAGAATGTGTTTATGATCGAAACGCTAAGAAAGTTATCTGGCAGCATGAAAGATAATATGATAAAACATAAAGATAAGAAAGATATAATTTTTATTTGTTCAATTGCCGATGGCATTTTGCAGGTTGCTAAATGCGTGAGAGGCTCCGGCAACTTTTTAGGTTTAGAGGCTAAAAGAATTAGCCCCAGTTTGCGGCTTTGGTTATTGGAAGCAAGGCCGCAGGAGGCTAGCCCGGAAGATAAAAAAATAACCGGGGAATTAGCCGCGATTTTTAATAAATTAGGTTATAACGGCAATCCTATAATTTTATCTCTGCCGCGCGCTCAATGTACTTGCCGTTATTTAAAAATACCAAGCCTGATTCCCGAGGAAATAGAAAGAATTGTGCATTTACAGGCCCCGCGTTATTTGCCATATCAGGAGCATGAATTAGTTACTGGTTATCAGGAAATTTTAATTGACAAGCTAGAGGGCAGTGGTTTGGCTCCTTCTGGCCAAAGCCATAAAGACGGGTTATCGGATATAAGCCTGGTTATTGCTCAGCGTAATCTAATTGAAAGCGGCCTTAAAATTTTTATGGGGTTAAAACCCGTTAAGATTACGATACTAATGAGTTCATATGGGCTTTGTAATTTGTATAATTATGTTTCGCCGCAGGGGGCAACTCAAACTGCTGTTATGGCTGTAACGTTTGATGCTGGTATGGTGGAGATGGCGGTTATCCTGAATAAAAAATTGGTTTTTAGCCGTTCAGCCAGGGTCAATGGGCTTGAGCCTCATCAGGAGGATTCATTTATTATGGAGTTGCGTAAAACTCGTGACGCGTACGCGAAGGATGTCCCGGGTAAACCTTTAAGCAAGATTGTATTTTTGCTTGAAAATGCCGATTCGCAAAAAATCTTAAGGAACGTTTCGAAAGGTTTAGATTTACCTGTTGAGACGGTTTTATACGGTGAAAAAATAGGCCTTCCTCAGGAAATATTAAAAACTATTTCTACATTTGGTTCTTCATTTACTTCTTTGCTTGGTTTGGGTATAGAGGCATTGCCTGATTCGCTAAATCTTCTGCCGCTGGAAATAAAAGAGGAAAATAAAGCAAGGATTCTATATAAGGAAAGATTAAGGATGGTTTTTTTTATTTCAGGTTTAATTCTGATAACGGGCCTTGGGATGATGAAAAGCCTGAATAATAAAGCCAAGTATCTTGAGAAGTTTAAAGTGGAATTAAGCAAAATCACCGACGCTGCTAAGCCGCTTGAGGAGAAAGATTCGAGGATTTTGATGCTGGAAAGTAGGCTGAAAAAAGAAACAGCCATTGCGGATATTATTTATGAGTTGGGTCAGATCTTGCCCAGCAAGGTATCTTTGATTAATTTCGCGTATGAGGAAAATAGCCAGATGATTTTACGCGGCCAGGCCGCGGAGTTAAATTCTGTATTTATGTTCGCGGCAGAATTGGAAAAATCAGCGATGTTTAAAAATTTTTCCATAAAGGTAAGATACGCGACTAAAAAAAAGACACAAGGTTCAGGGTCCGTGGATTTTGAAATAGCTTGCCAAAAAAATAATGCAAAAAATACTTAGCAAGAGAGAACAGTTAATTCTATATTTTACCGCGGGAGCCATAATTTTTAGCCTTTCTTTTAATTTTCTGTTTGGGCCGTTTTTGAGAAGAGACAAAGTTTTAAGTAAAGAAATAAACCTGATTAAAATGAAATTTAATAAATACAATAAACTCTTAAACCAGAAAGAATTTATTGAAGAGAAATACCGGAGTTTCTTTTCAGATAATAATATTATTGTTCAACCTGATGCCGCGCCTACCACTATTTTCTCTGAATTGGAAAAGTTAGCCATTGCTTCAGATATTTCTATAATTGATTTTAGGCCTGAAAGCCGCGGTTTGGATTCAGGCAAGCAAAAGAAAATCAGGGAAATCAAGATTGAGCTAAGAACGGAAGGCGCGATAGAGGGTTGTTTAAAATTTATATATGGCATTGAAAATTCGTCGTCTATTTTGAAGATCAAAAAGATGCAGTTAAATGTAAAACCTAACACCAAAATCTTAGAATGTAGTTTTTCTTTATCTCAAGTATTTATTCCTGAATAATACGCAAGCGTATGAAAGATAAAATTTCTCTTAAAGAAAGATTTTTAAAATTAATCCGCGAATATTTCGAGCGTCTCGCGATTAAAAAATATCTACGGTTTTTAAATATTCAATTTATAATACAGGTTAGTTTCGCGATCGCGTGCGTTTATTTAGTTATTTCTTTTGTTTATCCTTTAGTGGGCTTAGGAAAAATTCGTTTGCCAAAACAAGAAGTAAGACTTGGTAGAGATATTGCTGGTGTTGTCAATAGAACAGTATCATCTAAGGATGTAAAGACATGTGAATACTATCTTGAGGGCATAAAGGGAAAAGAGATTTTTACCAGTGTTTCTCTAGCCGCGGCCGGTAATGTTATTGGCGTGGCAGGAGCCGACATAATTAAGGACATTAATCTTGTTGGGATTATAACCGGGGAAAATCCCCAGGCAATTATCGAAGACAAGAAAGCCCAAAAAACATATTATGTTACTAAGGGCCAACTTATTGGTGAATTTAAGGTTGAGGATATTCAGGAGAGAAAAGTTATTTTGAATTATCAGGGCCAGAATTATGAACTGCCCTTATAAAAATAGTAATATAAAAGAGTTAAATTATAAATTATAATAAATATATTAATACGGAGGGGAAAATGAATAAAAGCCGCGTTTTATTGTCCGTATTGTTAGTATTTGGATTTTGCGTTAGTTCTTTCAGTCAGGAAGAAGCGCAGCAAGTAAGCAGAGCGCTTCAGAAAAATAAAATATCCCTTGATATAAAAGGCATGGATATTGTGGATGTTTTAAAAACGCTGGCATTGCGCGCGAGATTAAATGTGGTTGTGGGGAAAAATGTCGCTGGAAGGGCGACATTTTTCCTGAAGGATGTGGATGTCTATGACGCGTTTGAGATAATATTGCTGGCAAACGATTTAGCTTATGAAAAAAAAGCAGGTATCATTAATGTTATGACCCAGAGGGATTACGAGTTGCTTTATGGAGAAAGTTTTCAGGATAAAAAACAAGTTAAAATTATACAGTTAAAATATGCCAAGGCGGCGAATTTATTGAATTCTTTAAATCAACTCAAGACTAATATGGCTAGGGTAGTCGCGGATGAGAGTTCAAATACCATAGTGCTTATGGATTCTCCGGCAAGAATAAAGGAGATGGAGGATTTTATTAAGGGTATAGACTTGTTGGTGGAGACCAGGGTTTTTAGCCTTAATTACGCCCAGGCGGATAAAATCAGTGAAAAACTCAAAGAAGCGCTTACTAAGGGAGTGGGTTGTATAAAAACAGATGAACGCACAAATAAAATTTTAATTACAGATTTTCCGAAAAAATTAGATGAGCTCGCTAAAGATATCAGCGCCTTTGATGAGAAAACTCAACAGGTGCTGATTAGCGCGCAGATTATTGAAATAAGGCCAAAAGATGAATTTAAAATGGGCGTAGATTGGGATTTCTGGTTAAAGAAAAATGTGCGATTGATGAGTTCTTTGCCAACCACTACGAGCATACTTAACAAGCTTTCTATTGGGACTGCCGCAAGAGGCGCTTCGGTTACGGGAAAAGAAGATTATAAAGGGGTTGTAGATTTATTGCGCACCTTAGGTGATACACAGATACTTTCTAGTCCGCGTATTACCGCGCTCAATAATCAGGAGGCAAAGATCCTTGTCGGGACGAAAGAGCCTTACGCTACTTCTTCTATTTCTCAATCTTCAGGATCCGAAGTAACTGCTTATGCTATAAATTTTGTGGATGTGGGAATAAAACTTTACGTAACTCCGACTATAAATAGAGATGGTTTTATTACGATGAAAATTAAGCCAGAAATAAGTTCAGTTTCTAATAATTATAGCTATGGCCCAGCTAACGCGCGAAATGATGTTCCTATTGTGGAGACTTCGGAAGCAGAGACTTCGGTTATGGTTAAAGAAAGAACCACTATAATTATCGGAGGCCTAAAAAAGGATAGCAGGATTAAAGAGGTAAATAAAGTTCCTATTTTGGGAGATATTCCTTTAATTGGATTTCTTTTTAGAAAAACAAGCGATTCTTTAACTAAAACAGAGTTAGTAATTCTTCTTACCCCTTATATTTTATCTGGAGAGGTTTCTTTAACTGATTTTTCTGATTTAAAACCTAATGAAGGCGCGATAGTTAAGATGTTTGAAGGTAATATTGTTATGCAAAAAATGAAAGAGGCGCTGCAGTCAGCGTCTTCGCGCCTTGATGCCAAGAAAGATAAAGTTCTTGCCTACTATGAACTTGTAACGGATAAGGTAAAGTCGGCAAATGTGTCAAGCGACGCGGGGGGAGAAAAAGGGGCAGTGGATATTTCTTTTATTTTAACTAGAAACGGTCAATTTAAAAATGAGCCTAAAATAGTTTCGTCTAATAATCAGAAACTTAATGATATAGTAATAAAACGTATAAAAAATATCTCAAGTTTCCCTGCCTTTCCCGCGGATTTAAACAAAGAAGAGGAGAATTTCAGGATAACCTTAGTGTATAAATAAAACCAACCGATTCAACCTACGCGGTTGAATCGGTTGGTTTTATTTTGGTCAATTTCTCTTCCCATTTCTAAATTTCCTTTCTTCCACCCAACTTGAAAAATAACAAAAAATATGGTATACTTTGTCTTGTAGGCTGATAACTTGGTTATAATTCACTGATAAGGGATTGTCGCGAAGAGGTTTAAAATGAAAAGACTTAACTATTTAATAAGGGGAGAAATTATTGGTTTAATTATAATTAGTTTGGGGCTGTTTTTTCTTCCTGATTTGAAGGCAATGGCAGAAGAAAACGCCAAGGTTGTAGAGGAATCCGGATCAGGGTTACCAGAATCCGAGAAGGGTAAGTTGTCAGAAATGCCCGGGACCCCCAAAACTCAACCAAAGACCCCTGAGTATGCGCCGGGTGAGCTGATTGTGAAACTTAAAGACGGCTCTAACTCTGATATGCTTAAAGAGTTAAACGTAAAGTATAATGTAACATCCTGTGAAAAGGTCTACAAAGAAACTGCTGATCCCAAAGACACCTTAGCGGCCCTGGAAAATAAGCTTTCAAGCTTAGAATCTAAAGATCACCCAGAATGGTATTGGCAATTAGACAAGGATTCACAAGAATACAAAAACTATATAGCTGAAATAGAAAAAGAAAAGCAAGAATTAGAACAACAAATCCAGGTCCAAGAAGAACTCGTTAGTCACTTAGAACAAAGACAGAAAAGAGCGCCGCAGGACTCAACTGCCCCCAATTTAGAGAGCACATATCTTTTAAAAACAAGCGCTGAAGCCGATATTCCTTCAATGATTTCTGATTATACAAGTAATCCTGCAGTTGAATATGCCCAGCCAAACTACATTGTCAAAATTCAGATGGCGCCTAATGACCCACTATATAGTCAGCAATGGGCTCACCAGAAAACAAATATAGAACCAGTTTGGGATGATATTTCTCAAGGAGAAGGAGTCATAGTCGCGGTTGTTGATACTGGCATAGATTATAAGCATAAAGATTTAAAAGATAATATCTGGATTAATAAAGCAGAAATCCCTGATAATGGTATAGATGACGATAAAAATGGCTATATTGATGATGTCCGAGGTTGGGACTTTTGCGCTATTAATAAGCGAGCAGATAATGACTCTATGGATAGTAATAATCACGGCACTCATTGCGCGGGAATAGCCGCGGCAGTGGGAAACAATTCTATAGGTGTTATCGGCGCGGCTTTTAAAGTAAAGGTTATGGCGGTAAAAGGGCTTAGCGATAAAGGTGAGGGAACGCTTACTGATTTGGCTAACTGTATAAAATATGCTACAGATAATGGCGCGGATATTATTAGTATGAGTTGGGGCGCAAAAGTAGGGAGTAGTGAATTAGGGCAGGCGCTTAATTATGCTTATTCCAAAGGGCTGGTTCTTATAGCTGCCGCGGGTAATAATAATAGTAGTACAAAATTTTATCCTGCCGCTTATGATAATGTTATTGCTGTGACTGCCACTGATTCTAATGATAAGAAAGCCAGTTTTTCTAATTATGGCTTTTGGGTGGATATATCTAGCCCGGGGGTAGCTATTCTTTCCACTATACCGGGTAACAAATATATTCAGTATGACGGAACATCAATGGCTTGTCCTTATGTAGCAGGAGTGGCCGGGTTGATTTTAAGCAAATATCCTGACGATACAAATGAGGGAGTTAGATTCAGAATACAGGCAAGCGCGGATGCGTTTCCTCTGAAGTATTACCTGGATCAATTAGGCGCGGGCAGGGTTAACGCCCAGAAAGCTCTTATCTTCGTCTTGGATACCACTCCACCTGCTATTCCTGTAGTTATTGATGAGGGCGATTGGACGCAGAGTATCAGTAGGCTTTCTGCTTCTTGGTCTAGTTCTGATTTTGAATCTGGTATTTCTGAATATCAATACGCGATTGGTACTTCTCAAGGCGCGACTAATGTGGTGGGCTGGACTTCAACTGGAACCTCAACTTTAGTAGTTAAGACCGGCCTGATGCTTATTAATGCTAAAACCTATTACTTTAGCGTCAAAGCCAAGAATGGCGTTAACCTTTGGAGTGAAATAGGTTATTCAGATGGGATTACAGTAAAAATTAGCCAACCACCAGCAGTTCCTTCAAAACTTACTGGTTCAGCCCTTTCCTTTAATCAGATTAAACTTACTTGGAGAGATAATTCTAATAATGAAGATGGATTCAAAATAGAGCGAAGAACAAGTTCAAACTCTCTTTTTAAACAAATTGGCGTTGTAGGTTGTAATGTAATCAGCATTATCGATTCAGGTGTTTGTGCGAAGGCAACTTATTTTTACCGCGTTCGCGCCTATAATAAAGCAGGAGATCTCGGATACTCTAATACTATAAGTATTGCTACTCCCGCAAGCCGCAAGTGAGTCTGTTGCGAAATGCCTTCAAATTGTCATTCCCCGGCTTGACCGGGGAATTCAGAAGTTTTTGTCGTCGAGTTTTATGATCCCTGGATTCCGGTTTTCGCCGGAATGACGGTTTTAACACATTTCGCAACAGTCCGCAAGTAGAATTTATCAGTTTTCCCGAAGTTGTTTTTCCGCGTCTACGATGCCACGGTTAATAATGTGAATAACTTTTTTGGCCTTTTCTTTTAATATATGCGAGGCAACGCGGGCATCAATGATTTCTCTTAGAATCTGCATACTCATCCTAAAATAGCGCACGATCTCTCCTTCATCAGTATCCGTAAGCTCAAGGACTTTAGAAAAATCAGCTCCCCGGAGCCAAGCTTCCATGCAGGAACTTAAATTAAAATAAGGTTGTTTGCTAAAAGGATAGATTCGGCCAAGGCGTTCTTTCTGTTTGATTTTTTCTGAGATTTCAGCGCAGGTGTTCGCTAGTGAGCGGCTGGATTTGGGAAGTTGGATTAAGCGTTGATTTTTTCTCGGTTCAAAGACTATAGCCGCGGCCAGCATGCCCAGTTCAAATTCGTCTAAGCGTTCCAGTATATTTTCTTCGTAAAGCTCTGAAAGCAGGAGTTCGTAGCCATAGACAGCTTTGGCGAATAGGCCTTTTTCAGTTAAGGCCTCATTTGCGATGCAGCCAGACTCCTTAAGCAGTTTTAATTTATTCGCGATTAGCCTCAATGCTTCTTTTTGTTCATTTTTGCGAAATTGGAAACAGTGAAGAGACAGGGGATAAATTTTAAAGAGCTCATCTTTGTGTTTTTCGTATAGGTTAAGAATTGTAGCGTAAGAGGTGTTTAATTGGCTTCTCACTTCTTCGGGTTTTCCATAAATAACGCGGCTTGCTTCTTCAAATTTCATTTTGTGTAAATTTAGGCGGCAGTAAACAAAGCCTTCCGTGTCTATACCGCGCCGGCCAGCGCGTCCAGCCATTTGATAAAAATCCCGTGTTTTTAAATTACGCGCGTAGCGGCCGTAGAATTTTCTTAAAGAATCAAATATTACTGAACGAGCTGGCATATTAATTCCGAGCGCGAAGGTTTCAGTGGTAAAAATTATTTTTAAAAGCCGGCTGGTGAAGAGCCTTTCTATTGTCTCTTTTAATGTGGGAAGCATTCCCGCGTGATGATAGGCGATGCCGGCCTGAATAAGGTGGTACATATTTTGCGCTGTTCTTTCATTTGTTAAATCATAGCGGGCGCATAGATTATCGAATAGAGAGGTTATCTGTATTCTTTCTTCGCGAGACAAAAAATTAAAATTCTGTAGTTCAGAAGCAAGTTCTTCCGCCTTTCTCCTTCCGAAAACAAAATATATCGCCGGAAACCCCGCTCTTTGTTTTATGTAATTTATGAGGGGCAATAATTTATTGGGCTTATCGAACTTTAGCCTTTTTAATTGTTCAGGTTTATCCATAATTTCATTTTGGCCCTGAAAGAAAAAATGCAGCGGCACGGGCCTTTTTTCTTCAATAACTATCTTTACGGGTTTATTATGAATAGATTCAATCCAGGAAGCAAATTCTTTTATGTTGGGTATGGTGGCAGAAAGCCCAAGTATGTTCATATGCTTAGGCAGGAACATCAAGGACTCTTCCCAGACTGTGCCACGTTCAGGGTTATCAATATAATGGATTTCATCAAAAATAATCCAGGAATATTTTTCTAAGGATTCCGGTTCGTCTAGTATTTTATTGCGGAATATCTCTGTGGTCATAATTAATACCTGCGCGCCCGGATTTATTGATACATCCCCGGTTAAAATACCGATATGGTCTTTAAATTGATCTTGGAAGTCCCGGAACTTTTGGTTGGAAAGCGCCTTAATAGGGGCGGTATAGAGGACGCCAATTTTATTCGTCAAAGAGGTTTCGATAACATGTTCAGCAATCGCGGTTTTGCCGCTTCCGGTGGGCGCTGAAACAATTACAGAATAACCCTGGTTGATATAATCTATTGCTTCTTGTTGGAATCGATCGTAGGTCATTGCGTTATTGCGTTATGCGTTATTGCGTTATGCGTTATTGCGT
>CAKKQB010000028.1:32372-102635 GCA_919901915.1 Omnitrophica bacterium GWA2_41_15 | reverse complement strand
TGCGTTATTGCGTTATGCGTTATTGCGTTATGCGTTATTGCGTATTATAACCTAAAAACATTGATTTATCTAATAAAAATGTTATTATGAGATAATTGGTTAGTGAATGTGGGAAATTCTATTGTAGGGACAGCGCATTGTGCTGTCCCTGCCAAATGACGTTGAAAGGAGCATAATAAAATGAAAAATGCGCTAAAATTGATTTTTTTGTCAGCAAGCCTTATTTTTTTGATTTCTTGTAATGGAGAATCCGGTGCGGATCACTCTAAAAAAGGGAGAATTAGTATTCCGTTTGGAAAGGATTATGATTATTCGGATATTTTTGTGAAAAGGGCTGTTGATGGAGATACTTTAGTGCTTGAGAATGGAGAGAGGGTCCGGCTCATCGGAATTGATACGCCTGAAATGCATGAAAGCGCGAAATTATATCGCGATAGCCAGCGTTCAGGCCAAGATGTAAAAACGATTCAGGAATTAGGAAGACAGGCGTACGAATTTACCAAGAATCTAGTAGAGGGAAAACGCGTCCGTTTAGAGTTTGATGTAACTAAGCGTGATAAGTATAGCAGGCTTCTAGCTTACGTTTATTTAGAAGATGGTATGTTTGTAAATGCTGAAATTGTAACGCAGGGGTATGCTTCTTTAATGACTATCGCGCCAAATGTTCAATACGCGGACTTATTCTTAAAATTATACCGGGAAGCGCGGGAAAATAGAAGAGGATTGTGGAAATGATTCGTCGCGCATATTTCGTCGTGCGTCGTGCGTGATGCGTATTGCGCAATACGCAATACGCAATACGCAATACGCAAAAGGAGGCTGTAATGTTACGTTATCTAACCGCGGGTGAATCGCACGGAAGAGCAATAATTGCAATTTTGGAGGGTATGCCAGCAGGTCTTAGGGTGGAGACTGCCAGTATAGATGAAGAATTGAAGCGCCGTCAATCTGGTTTTGGCCGTGGTAAGCGTATGGAGATTGAGAAAGATAATGTCCGGATACTTTCCGGGCTTAAAGGAAATGTTACTTTGGCTAGCCCGATTACCTTGTTGATTGAAAACAAGGATTTTAGTATTGAGAAATTAAAAGAGGTGTTGTGCCCCAGGCCGGGACACGCGGATTTAGCCGGATTGTTAAAATATGGGTTTACTGACATAAGGGAAGTTTTGGAGCGAGCTTCAGCCAGAAATACCGCGGCAACTGTTGGGGTTGGCGCGGTATGTAAAATATTTCTGGATGTCTTTGGGGTAGAAATTTCCAGCAAGGTTTTATCTATCAATGGAGAGAATACCGAAGAAGGAATGAAGGAAAAAATTTTAAAAGCTATAAGCAATAAAGATACTGTGGGAGGGATATTTGAAGTAACGGCAAAAAATGTTCCTGTGGGTTTAGGAAGCTATGTCCAGCCGGACAGGCGTTTAGACGCAAGGCTTGCTATGGCTGTAATGTCGATCCCCGGAATAAAGGCAGTAGAGATTGGTTTGGGTTTTGGTTACGCGGATAGGTCTGGTTCAGAGGTTCATGACGCGATTTATTATAATAAGGCTAAGGGGTATTTTCGCAAAACCAATAATGCCGGAGGTATTGAAGGCGGGACTTCTAACGGTGAAAGTATTGTCCTTCGCGCTTGTATGAAGCCGATTTGCACATTGATGAATCCTTTAGATTCGGTAAATATTACGACTAAGAAATCATCCAAAGCAAGTGTTGAGCGTTCAGATATTTGCGTGGTTACTGCCGCTGGGGTAATCGCGGAATCTGTCTGCGCTTATGCTTTGGCGGACGCGTTTTTAGAAAAATTTGGCGCTGACAATATTTCAGATATAAAAAAGACATACCAAAATTATCTATTAAGGATAAGAAAATGAAGCTCTGCCCTGCCGGAGGCGGGGCGGTTTCTTAGAGCGAAATACTGAGCGGCCATTATTCTGGCCGCGAATGTATAAAAATATTTATGTGAGAAAATCACCCCTTTTACGTCTATTATAGTAGAAAGGGGGTGATTGAGATGGAAAATAACACAGTTCAGGTCAGCCGTATTTACAAGGTTGACGGAGATTCAAAGTTAAAGGCTTTTGTGGATGTTTCTTTCGGTGGTGTAATAGTAAAGGGCCTGCGCGTTGTTGATGGAATCAATGGTTTATTCGTGGGTATGCCGCAGCACCAAGGAAAAGACGGTAAATGGTACAATACTGTTGAGTCCGCCACAAAGGAGATCCAGAAAGAAATTAACGACTTAGTTTTGGCAACTTACAAGGAAGGGTAAAACGATTTACATTAAGTAGGGACAGCACATTGTGCTGTCCCTACAGTATATTTCTATGAATAATATTTATCTCGTTGGTTTTATGGGAACGGGAAAAACCGTGGTTGGCAAAGAGTTGGCCAAGAGAAAGAAATGGCAGTTCGCGGACTTGGACGATTTAATTGAACTTAAAGAAAAAAGAATTATCTCTGAAATTTTTGCTAAAAATGGCGAGCCTTATTTTCGTAAGATAGAGAAAAAAGTTTTAAGCGAGGTTTCTAAAGAAAAAAATTTTGTGGTTTCTTGCGGCGGCGGGATTGTTATGAATCCGCAAAATATAAAAATAATGAAAAAAACAGGAATTATAATTTGTCTTAGCGCGGCTATAGAAGTGATATTAAAAAGGATATCCGGCACTACGCGCAGGCCTCTTTTAAATGTTCTTGACCCTAAAGAGCGGATAGCGTCTCTACTTAAGCTTCGCGCTCCTTATTATGCCTTGGCGGATGAGGCCATTGATACATCAAAGCTTTCTGTGGGAAAAGTTGTAGAAAAAATTATAAAAATAACAAGATGACGAAGTTCGAGGCGTTGGTTAGTTTGAATTTGATCGGTGATATTGGAGGTGTCCGTTTAAAAAAACTGTTGGAATTTTTTGATAAGCCGCAAGATATTTTAAAGGCTTCTTGTGAAAAATTGATGGGAGTTTCGGGTATCGGAAAAAAAATAGCCGCTAAAATTAACTCATTTAAGAGTGATACCCTTGATAAAGAGCTGGGTTTGGCTAAGAAATTCGGCTTAAAAATTATTACGCGGGATGATCTTGAATACCCGCAAAATCTTAAAGATATTTATGACCCGCCAATCGCGCTTTATGTTAAGGGAAATTTAAAAGAAGAGGATAAATTTAGCATAGGCCTTGTTGGCTCGCGCCGGGCTTCTATTTATGGCTTGATGAATGCCCAAAAGTTTGCCTTTCAATTATCAGCTAAAGGGTTTACCATTGTTTCAGGTATGGCGCGCGGCATTGATACTTACAGCCATCGTGGCGCGTTAAAGCAGAAAGGCCGCACTATCGCGGTAATGGGGAGTGGATTCAATCATATTTATCCGCCTGAAAACAGGGAATTATCCGAAGAGATATCTAGAAATGGCGCGGTTATTTCAGAATTTCCAGTAAATACTATGCCGGAGAAACAAAATTTTCCGCGAAGAAACCGTCTTATCAGCGGTTTGTCTTTAGGCCTTTTGGTGGCAGAGGCGGCAAAAAATAGTGGCGCGCTTATAACCGCGGATTTTGCTTTGGAGCAGGGCAGGGAAGTTTTCGCGATGCCTGGCAAAGTTGATTCTGAAACATCTTTTGGCACGAATAATTTAATTAAGCAAGGCGCGAAGTTGATTTCTTGCGTAGATGATATTTTGGAAGAGCTCCTGCCTTTAATGATCAGGAGGGGCTGGCATGAGATAAGGGAGCGGAAAAGCCATGAAGCAGATGGGGGAGATCGCGTTGCAAGTGGTGAATCCCGCGGGGATGAAGTCATAACGCTTGATAAAGAAGAAAACCGTGTTTTTGCTTTGATGTCAGAAGAAAAGATTCAATTAGATGAGCTCGTGAAAAAAACAAATATGGATGTTTCAAGGATTTCTGATATACTTTTAAAGTTGCAAATGAAAAGGCTAATCAAACAGGTTCCGGGGAAACATTTTGTAAGTTATAAGCCAAAAAGCTTATAATTTATAACTTATAATTGAACCCAAACCATAGCAGGGATAGGGAGTTCTGACACCATTTTTTTGTAGGGGCGGTCCGTGAACCGCCCAAATAATAGAATTATTATTTAACCCGTTGAATTAAAATGAAAGCTAAAAGTTTAGTAATAGTAGAATCTCCGACCAAGGCAAAGACGATAGGCAGGATTTTAGGCCCTGAATTTTTGGTAACTTCTTCTATGGGCCACATAATCGATCTTCCCAGGAGAAAGCTTGGTGTAGATGTTGAGAATGGTTTTAAGCCGGAATATACAACCATTTCCACGAGAAAGAAGATGTTAAGTTCTCTTAAGAAGGAGGCCAAGGCCAAAGATAAAATATACATTGCTACTGACCCTGACAGGGAAGGCGAGGCGATTGGCTGGCAGCTTAAAGAGAAACTTTTTAAAGATAAAGAGGTTTTGCGCGTTGAATTTCATGAAATTACTTCTTCCGCTGTTGCTGAGGCGTTTAAAAAACCACGTGATTTTAATCTTGGAATGATTGAGGCGCAGATTGGCCGAAGAGTTTTGGATAGGATTGTCGGTTATTTTTTGAGCCCTTTGCTTTGGAAAAAAATAGCCCGAGGTTTAAGCGCGGGCAGGGTTCAATCAGTAGCCTTGCGGTTGATTATTGAAAGAGAAAAACAGATTAAGGCCTTTATTTCTATGGAATATTGGGAGATGGAGGCGGAATTCAAGCGCCCCGAGGCTGAAGGCTCATTTTTGGCGAAGCTTGCAAAAATAGGAGATGAAAAAGCGCAGATAAAAAATAAGGAAGAATCTGACAGGTTAGTTGAAGAAATAAAGGGCAAAGAATTCCGGGTTCAAGATATAAAAAAGATAGAAAAGAAACGTTTTCCGGAAGCGCCTTTTATTACGAGTACCTTACAGCAGGAAGCATTTAATAAGTTAAGGTTTAATGCCGTTAAAACCATGATTATCGCGCAGCAACTTTATGAAGGTATTGATATTGGCAATGATAATCCCGTGGGTTTAATTACTTATATGCGTACTGATTCACCTCGGGCAGCTCCGGAAGCAATAAATGAAGTAAGAGATTATATTACTAAAAATTTTGGAGTTGATTATTTGCCCCCAACACCCAATGTCTATAAGGTAAAGAAGCTTGCTCAAGAGGCGCATGAAGCTATTCGTCCTACTTTAATCACAAGGCCCGCTGAGAGCCTGAGGGAATTTTTAACTCTTGATCAATACGAACTATATGAAATTATTTATAATCGTTTTGTCTCCAGTCAAATGACCCCTAGCCGTTATCTTCAAGTTTCCGTTAGTATTATGGCGGATCAATACTTATTTACAGCTTCAGGAAGCGATCTTGTCTTTAATGGGTTTAGCGCTGTTTATAATAAAAATGACGAGGCTCAAGAAAAAAATAAAATTCCTGAACTGCAAAAAGATTCGGTTTTAGATTTGCTTAAATTAATCCCGTCGCAACATTTTACAAAGCCGCCAGCGAGATTTTCAGATAGCTCTTTGGTTAAGGCATTAGAGGAGGAGGGTATTGGCAGGCCTTCTACGTATGCTCCTATAATCTCTACATTAATTTACCGCGATTACGCGCGCAGAATTAAAGGTTACTTTACTCCTACTGAGTTAGGATTTAAGGTTTGTGACCTCTTGGTTGAGTATTTCCCTAAAATTATGGATTTAAAATTTACCGCGCTTATGGAGGAAGAGCTTGACGGGATAGAGGATGGCCGCGTCAATAAATTGAAGGTGTTGGAAGATTTTTACCAACCTTTTAAAGTGAGCCTTGACTTCGCGCAGGCGAATATTAAAAAAGAGGTTATTGTAACCGAAGAGATTTGTGTTCAATGCGCGAAACCGATGGTGATAAAATGGGGAAGAAGAGGGAAATTTTTAAGTTGCTCTGATTTTCCTAACTGTAAGAATTCCAAATCCATTACTTCAGGGGTAAAATGCCTTGAACCAAATTGCGGCGGGGAGTTGATTGAACGCCATTCAAAAAGAGGCCTTTTTTACGGTTGCTCAAATTTCCCGAAATGCAGATTCATTTCAAAGACCCTCCCCTCTGATAAGGAATAATGGAAAAGTATATTGAAAAATTTGCCCGTTATTTAGAGATAGAAAAGAATTATTCAGCTCATACAATCTTAAATTATAAATTAGATCTGGTAGATTTCGCGAAATTTATTGGCGAAACTGATTTAGAAAAAATTGATTACCTTATTTTGCGAAAGTACTTGGGGTTTTTAAAACAAAAAAATCTCTCGTCACGGACGGTTAATCGCAGGCTTTCCGCGTTACGCAGTTTTTTTAGGTTTTTGACCCGCGACGGTTATTTAAAAGTTAATCCTGTGCTCGCGATCTCAAGTCCCAAGCAAGAAAAGCGCCTCCCATCTTTTATGACTGAAGAGGAGACAGCCAAATTAATTGAGGGCGCTTTCGCGAAAAGTGAAAAAGATCTATTAGGCTTGCGCGATCGGGCAATCTTAGAGACATTTTATTCCGCGGGATTGCGAATTTCGGAATTAGTCGGGTTAAATTTAGAGAATATTGATTTTATCAGCGGAACAATTAAGGTTTTAGGAAAAGGCAAGAAAGAGCGCCTTGTTCCTATTGGCGATACTGCTTTAACAGCAATAAGAAAATATCAGGACAAAAAAAAGAAGCAGATAGCCGCTATATTTTTAAATAAAAACGGGAAGCGCATAACTAGCCGAGGCGTGATGGATATCGTGGGAAAATATATTCATATAGCCGGGGTGAAATCAGGCGTATCAGCGCATACCTTTAGGCATAGTTTTGCCACACACCTATTAAATCGCGGAGCGGATTTGAGGACGGTTCAGGAGCTCCTGGGCCACGCGAGCCTTTCAACTACGCAGATTTATATCCATCTCACTACCGAGAAATTGAAAAACGTTTATGATAAGGCGCATCCGCGGGCCTAAGATAGTGATTAGTGATTAGGGATTAGGGTTAGGGAGAAAAAGTGAAAGACTTTAAGGAATTAATTGTTTGGCAAAAAGCAGTAGATTTTGTAACTAAGATATATCAAGAAACAATCCCATTTCCTAAAGAAGAATTATATGGATTAGTGAGTCAAATTAGAAGAGCCGCGGTTTCTGTGCCAGCAAATATATCTGAAGGTTACACCCGAAGATATACTAATGAATATATTCAGTTTTTATATATCGCATTAGCTTCTTGTGGCGAGATAGAAACTTTGTTGATTATATCCAGTAATCTGAAGTTTGTTTTTTCTAAAGAATTAAATTTATTAGTAAAAGATCTGCTTGAAATTAAGAAGATGTTAAATGCCTTAATAAGCTCACTTAAAAAGAAGGTGAATGGTGGTTAAAGATTAAAGGGGCACTAATCACTAATCACTAATGATATGTTTATAATATACGATTTAATATTTTTGATTTTCGCGCTTATTTATTTACCCGTATATTTATTTAAAAGGAAGTTTCATAAGGGGTTTTTGGCGCGATTGGGAATTTTGCCGCGGGGATTGAAATTAGATAGGCCCATCTGGATACACGCGGTAAGTGTGGGCGAGGTAATGGCGATAAGGAGTTTATTGGAGGAGTTAAGAAGGGCTTATCCCGGTAAAAATTTCGTAATTTCAACTGTAACTGCCACGGGAAATAAAATTGCAAAGAGTATTGCCCAAGAAACTGACTTTGTAACGTATCTTCCCTTAGATTTAAGTTTCTTAGTCCGGATAGTAATAAATAAAATAAATCCATCCTTATTTATCTTGGCAGAAACCGAAATTTGGCCGAATCTTATTTCCTGCCTCCATAAAAGAAAGATTCCGATTGTTACCGTTAATGGCAGGATTTCAGATGGCTCTTTTAAGGGGTATTCAGTTATAAAATTTTTATTAAAGCCAATTTTAACCAAAATTTCGCTCTTTTGCGTTCAAACTCAACTTGACGCGGAAAGATTCGCGGCTTTAGGGGTTGCGCGGGAAAAAATCAAAGTGAGCGGAAATTTGAAGTTTGATACTACGGATTATACGGATAAAAAATTCACGAAGGACACGGATTATAAGCAAAAATTAGGGTTAGAAAAACGTGAAAAGCTTTTTGTGGCGGCAAGTACGCATCCGGGGGAGGAGAAAATAATATTAAGTGTTTATAAAGAATTATCGTCGGAGTTTCCTTATTTAAGATTACTTATTGCCCCGCGGCATCCGGAGAGAGCTAAAGAGATAGAGCGGGTGATAAAGAAATATGAATTTAATTCTTTAAGGGTGAGCGGGTTAATGGGTGAGCGGGTTAACGGGTTAACGGGTGAATGGGCAAACCGGCAAACAGTTTTTATTCTAGATACCATAGGAGAACTTATGAGTTACTATACAATCGCAGACATTGTCTTTGTGGGCGGCAGCCTTGTCCAAAAGGGCGGGCATAATATTTTAGAACCCGCTTCCCTAGAAAAACCAATCCTCTTCGGCCCTCACGTCTTTAATTTTCGCGGTATCACTGATTTATTCTTGACTGATGATGCCGCAATTATGGTAAATAGCCCTGAGGCTCTAAAGCAAAAAATAAAAGAGCTCCTTATTGATCCCGGGCAGGCTAAGGAAATAGGCCGCAAGGCAGGAGAAACGCTTTTTAAAAATAAGGGGTCAACAAAAAGGGCAATTGAATTAATAAAAAATGAATTATTCCGATAAAAAAATAATTGAGGCAGGTGTTAGGACCGGCTGTTTAAAATTAAGCCATGAAGATAAAATCTGGTCGCGCTACAGTAATGACAAGGTTGATATTGAAGAGGAACTGACCAAGGTTATAAGGGCGTTGAGTAAAGAACTGCCGTTATTTCAGAAAATGCGGGCGTTATCCATTGGCTCTAGCACTGAACCACAATTCAGGATTTTAGAGACTGCGTTTGGCGGCGGATTGTATCTACTTGATATTGAAAAAGAGGCATTGGCCTTGAGTTGGTTGAGGCCAATGCCGCGAGAATTACCTTATTTCACTTCGTAAGCAGTAATGTTAAAATCTGCTTTTTCAAAATAGGTAATTTATTCTGTGTAATATCCCATAAGACTTCCAAATCTATACTAAAATATTCGTGGGTTAAAATATCCCTTAAACCGGCAATTTTCTTCCATTCAATCTTCGGATATTTTTCTTTTATCTGGAAAGGAATATTTTTTACCGCTTCACCTATCACCTCCAGATTCTTGGCAACTCCATCAACGACTAATTCATTCTTCATTACCTGTTTTAAGGTTAGCCCTTTTGTATATATATATATCTCTCTCTCTCTCTCTATCTTCTTAATACTCTTAAGGATATCGTTTAAATAAAGATTATATTCTCGCATATACTACCTCACGAAGTATATTTTTTTTAATTTCAGGCTTTAATGCCTCTTTTATTACTAAATCAACCCTGCGATGAAATATCTTTTCCAAAAGAAATTTAGTCTCCATATAATTGTCAAACGCTTTTTTGCCTTTCTTAAATTCAATAAGTACATCAATGTCGCTTTTATCCTTCTCTGCGGCCCTAGCAAATGAACCAAAAATTCCTATTCTTTTAATACCGTAGGTTTTGATTTCATCCGTATTTTCTTGGATTACTTTCAATATATCACTCTTTGTAAACATCCTACGCTCCTTTCTCATTTTTTTTTAACAATTTAATTATACCACAATTTAAAATTGTTAGATAGATATTATTCAGTTGCGATTGGCTGCGATTTTAATTATACAGCGCGAGTTTTATCTCAGAAAGGGGCTTTTGGGACTGGATGAGATTAAGGAATTGCACGGCCTGTGGGTTAAGGAATTCCTTGACTTTGAGTTGGTTGAGGATATCAAGGAAAAGGGTTTTATTCTGTATATCCGAGACAAGGTTGTCTTTTAAAAGTAGCATTATTTCATGGACATAAAGCAGTGAAAGGCTTTCCCAGTCCTTTTTTAACGCGTTGGCTGCATAGAGGATTTTTCTGTCAGCGGGGTTAAGGCCTGACATATACGCTTCGTCCTTAAGCGTGAGTTCGATTTGAGAGAGATCGATGCCACCTGTATCTGAATTATGGGCCATAAGTGTCAGGTCTTGTGTTTTTAGCGCTAAAGAACCAATTCAGGTTTTTTTGTCTGCCGTAGGATAAGTTGCGCCTAAAAAGATAAGGCCATTTGCTGCATTTCCTAACATATTGTATTTGCTACGCTTATATTTTGTCCAACTCGGCATATTATTTCCTTCATACATTTTTTCCCACTTATCCTCTTCGCCTGTAAACAACCAAGGATCCTGAGAAAATATCGTCTCTTTTAATCCATCTAAAGCAAAAACCATTTTCTCTATTTGATTATTAGAAGGTAAGTTAAATGTTCGGCTAAACCATCCTCCATCAAAATAAGGAAAGAGGTCTTTATCGCTCGATAAAATAATAGTGTACGTTTTTTTTGAAGAATAACGGGTCTTAAGATATTTACCTAGAGAGGTATAAAGGGCGACATCATCTTCGTCGCGATACCACCCACCCTTCTGAATATAAGACGTATTTGCAGCATGACTTGCTCCTCCATAAAAAAGAATTTTAATTCCAGGATTTTTTTCTATAATATTTCCGATATTTTTAGCCATTTCTTCATCACGTCTTGTAAACGGCCTTTTTGGATCTACGCAGATTACTTTGATATTATTTTCGAAGGCTATCTTTATTGTTTCACAAAGCAAGTTAGTTACGCCGCTAATTCCTACACCTTCATGATTTATATCTCCTAATTTTTTAGTTGCATCAAATAATACTTGGTTAATATGTTCAATTCGGGCCTCCGGTTTTACATCTTTTAAACTCTAGAATAAGCTTTCAATATACGGTTGGTATTTAGAATTACCATCTTCCATGGCTATTATTACATTATTATCCTGAGATTGTTTTAACCTTTTAATTAAAGAAAGGAAGAAGGTTTGCATTTTTTTGCAATGATGCGTTTCTCCTAAGGTAATAACTTGGTAACCTTCTTCAAATTTTTTCATAATAAGTTCATAGGGGTCTACTCTATGCCTTGTTATGTAATCTAAAATTTTATTCTCTATGCTATTTGAACTGTCTATTTTCTTATCAGGTTTTGGGGTATTATCTACTATCGCCCCAGGAATTGCTATTTTAAAATCACCCCTTAAATTAGGATTGACCTTGGCTTGAATAATATTCAAAGAAGCGTTATTAACATCTTTTAGATTACTTTTAGATATTCTCACCGCCAAAGAGGCAAGTTCAGCCGCCGTCGGCGAGTTGGTAGTATCCTCCTTGATATCTGTTTCCAGCACTGAAGAGTCGGGTTGATCTTTTGCAAGAAAACGGTGATCTTTGTTTACTAAGGGGCTGCCCTTGGCAACCGCGTCGGCTGACTCGGTTAAATCTGGTTCTTGAACCACTGCCGAAGAAACAAATTCTTGGCTTTTTATCGGCGAAGCAGACGATTTAATAGGAAAATTTTTTTTCTATCATTTTCTAAAAACTCATACGCACCTTGAATTTTTATAAACTCTTCGTGCGTGTTTTTCCCTGGATTAAGGTCAGGATGATATTTTTTAGCCAATCCCCGATGGGCGTTTTGAACATTAGCCCATGAATCTTCCGTTTCAGAGAGTCCCAATATCTTTAAATTTTCTTTAACTGCCTGCTCTATGTATTCTTTAATATACTTTTTCTCTTCTTTCCGTTTATGAGATAATACTAAATTTGTAGGCTTGAATTTTTGGAAGTATAATTTCGCAATTAGATCCAAAAAGAACGGTTCTATTTTTGCGTATTCTAATTCAAAAAAATAATCGTATTCGTCTATCAAGTTAGCGCTTATGGATACGATGCCTTTTTTTGCCTTAAAAAATAAAGGGCAATTTCAGTAATACATTCTTTTATTTCATCGTTTTGAAACAAACTTTTTCTAAATAACTTAAGCAAAGGGTTCTTCTTGATTTTCAATTCTTTTTTAATTAAGGAAACTAACTTAGACAAAGATGATATCTGATAAAATTCTTTTGTATCTAAAGAACTAAGGATATCTTCTAAGTCACCCTCTAAACAGCTTCTCCATCCCGATGCGTCGGAGTATTTTTCCTCTTCCGATTCGGAGAAGTATTCTTCCTCTGCTAAAACATGCCCATATATTCGGAAAGCATCTAAGATACAAAGCAATTTTGCTCGCGGAGATTCATCATTATATCTAAATGTTGAATAAAAATAATTTGCCGATAACCAACAGTTATTTAAAGGAGGTGCGACACTAAGAAATTTACCCTTTATCATCATATCTTTAATCCATGCAATATCATTCTTTGCCGTTATTCCCCTAAAAAGATCATCCCGTATAAGGACGTTAGCTACCTGCAGTTCAGTATTCCATAAGTATTTTTTTCGCTCTTCTTTGCTTAAATCCGGGAAATGCTTAATGAAAGAATCAATAAGATTTAAAGATTCCCTACATAATCTTAGCGTCAAAAACTTCTGAACATACCTAATCTCATTATATCTTTCTTTCTCCAAATCTTTCAAAACTGAAAAATAACATCTTTCAAATAGTAACTCTTCCAATTCTTTTAGCCTATTATTAAGTCTTTCATATGAAAGACTTTCCTTAGATGCGCCTACTTTTTGTTTTAAATTTTTAAAGGAAGAGAGAATTCCACCAATTTTACGAATAAGTGTATCTTCATTACAAACTAATTTGGAAAGGTCGCTAACAATATTAAGCGCATTTATTCTTTGTTGCAATTCATCCATTTCTTTGAATAAAGTTTCAGCTTGAATGTCTAAAACTTTTTTCCTTTCATCTTTTATAAAATCAAAAGAACACTGCTCATAAACCAAAGATCGATCATTAGATTGACCATCCATAGACGAGCTGGCGATTTGCTTATTATCTTCCAAAATAGTATTTACTATAACAAGTGCTTCATTAGGATTCTTTGAAATGCTTAACCCCTTTGCTAAATCGGGATTATTTAATAATTTTTTTTGAGTGATAGATGTTAAAGTAGGGGTATTGCCTAACTCAATTATTATCCCCCCGCTAAAATACATCCTCTTTAGGCCAAAAAGCGTATCCTGAAGTTTGTATTCGCCTTGTTGGTAGCTTTTTAGGTATTCCTGCCAGATTGCTTGCTTTTTCCAAGGGACTTCGGATTCCAAACCGGCGGTTGTGCCGGAGTTAATATAGGGGGCGTAAGGGGATGGGTTATCAACTGTCAGCTTTCGGCTAACTTTTCTCTTATACCACTCTGCTAATATTAAAGAGTAATAAACCTGGCGCAAGGGCGCATAGCGTGGGCTTTCGTTGATGTCCTTAGTTATTGCAGGAATGATGATTTCTTTCATTAGTTGCTCGCTGAGTTGTTGGGTTTGCTCATTCTTAACCGCTTCCACCTCCGCGGAGGCCTTCGGCCACCGCGGAGGTGTCTGGTTACTCAGATATTCGTTCTCCAACATTACTTTTAGGGTTGCCTTAGCAACCAAGGCTCCGTCTTCAGTTTCCATAACCACTGCTTGATTCGGAGTAATCCAGACACGATTTGAGGTAGTAATTTTAGCTTTCTTGGCTTTTTCTTTGCCGATTGCAGAATAGAGTTTTTCCCAATAGAGTTTGCCTACGGGATTCTTGGGATGCAAATAATTAGCCATATCTTTCTTAAGTTGTAAGTCTTGCTCTAACAGGGTTCTGCCTAAATCAGTCTTAGAGAGTTCATCTGAGGTAATTCTGTCTGATTGAGTTGGTTGTAGGTTTACCCAGAACGCGGTTGAGGGTAGGGTAATGCCGAGGAAAAAATAATGGATGAGTTTTTTGGCTTCATCTGTTAAGCTGTCAGTTATCAGCTTTCGGCTTTCAGCTGAAGGCTGATAGCCTCCTTCATCTAAGAGGAAATTAAAATAATTACGGGGATTGGCAGAGTTGACGCTTAGGTAACGAAGTAAGGGTTGAGACTGGATTCCTGCTTTCGCAGGAATGACAGGAAGGGAAGGCAGAACCTGGGGGGAAGCCTAAGGAGGTGAAGGAAAAGGTAATAAGGATAATTAAAATTATAAGTTTGCGCATTTTAGCTATCAGCTATCAGCTGTCAGCAAAAGCTTTAAGCTTTAAGCTGAAAGCTTTTGCTGAAGGTTCTACCGCGTAGTGAAAATCATGGATACGATATACGTATTTATACTTAAAGTATACACTATGAATTGGGTAAAAACAAGGCTAAATCAGCTCTAAAAGAAAGCGCTTGCTTTGATTTGTCATCGGAGATTAATTGATTCGATCTTGCGGTTGAATTTGGCTACGATTAGGTTACAATAAAATGTTGTCAGGAGTCTCTCGGTGTGATAAGATACAGAATATATGAAAAAGTATCTTTATAATTTAGCTACAGATAAATATAAGGGAATTGGCCCGGCTATTGTAAAAGGTTTCCTATTTCTTATCTCCCTTATTTATGGATTAGTAATCAGGGGTTTAATCTTTTTTTGTTTCCTTAGGCAGAATCGCCTGAATGTTAAAGTCATCAGCGTGGGTAATATTACCGTAGGCGGGACAGGAAAAACCTCTTTAGTTGAAGTTATCGCGAGGTATTTAAAACAGGAAGGCCGCAAAGTCGCAATATTAACCCGCGGTTATAAAAGAAAATCTATCCGCTATCCCTGCCTTGCCGGCAGGCAGGCGCTATCCGCTATCCGCTATGAAACCATGGGCGATGAGCCCTACATGCTTTCTAAAAAATTAAACGATATTCCGGTAATTGTGGATGCGGATAGAATTAGGGCGGCAAAAAGAGCGCTTAAAGATTATGGCGTGGATACGGTTATGTTGGATGATGGCTTTCAGCAGTGGAGGCTTAAAAAAGATTTAGAGATTGTAACTATTGATGCTGTTAATCCCTTTGGTAACCGCCATATGATACCCAGGGGGATCTTGCGCGAGCCGCTTTCTTGCTTGAGGCGCGCGGATATCTTTTTTTTGACCAAGGTTGATTTTGGGGTGAAACTGGATGAGCTTAAAGATATTTTAAGTAAGATTAATCCAAAAACATTGATCGCGGAAAGTGTTCATAAACCCATAGGATTATATAATCTTGAAAAAAGCGCTGAATTATTTGGGACAGATATACTTAAGGATAAGCGCGTAAGTATATTTTGCGGCATAGGAGACCCCGATTCCTTTGAAAATTTGATTATTTCACTCGGCGCTAAAATAGGCTTATCTTTTAAATTTCCCGACCACCATAATTACATCAAGACAGATATAGATAAAATTATCAAAGATTCTGTTGATAAGGGTATAGACACAATTATCACCACAGAAAAGGACGCGGCGCGGCTTTACGCTTCACGCTTCACGCCTCACGCTTCACGAATTTTAGTCTTGCGTATCGAATTAACAATCATAAAAAATGAACAAGAATTCTATAATAGATTATTGGGGCTGTATTCTTTTTAGGGCGGTTGGTTCTTTTATTAGATGCTTGCCTAAAAATTTTAGCTTTTTTCTGGGAAGAAGGCTGGGTGATTTTCTTTTTTGTTTTGATGTTAGGCATAGGGCGGTTGCCTATTCTAATATAAAAACAGCCTTCGGACAGGAGAAGCCGCCATCTGAATTATTCCGGATAACCAAGGAATTTTATCGGGCATTTGGACAGAATTTGATAGAGGTATTTCTTGTCCCTTTGGTGGATAAAAAATATTTAGATAAATATGTGGCTTTCGAGGGATTGGAAAATATTTCTGCCGGTTTTAAGAAAGGGAAAGGCGTAATTCTTTTAGTGGTTCACGAAGGCAGTTGGGAGCTTTCTAATATTATCGGCGCTAACCTTGGATTTCCTTATGTTGTATTCGTGCAAGGGCAAAAATATCCCCGCCTGAATAAACTGCTCAATTCATACCGTGGATTAAAAGGCTCTAAAGTGATTTATAGAAAAGGCGGTATACGCCAATTAATTGAAGCGCTTGGAGATAATTGCGCGGTTGGTATGACTATGGACCAAGGCGGTAAAAACGGCGTTTTGGTTAAGTTTTTCGGCCAATACGCTTCTATGGCAACCGGCGCGTTGAAGTTGGGGCTAAGGTATGATGCCGCGATTATTCCGGTTTTTTATACGCGGGTAAAAGGGCCGTTTACAAAGGTTTTTATTGAGCCGGCATTTGAAATCAAAAAGAGCGCCGATTCGGATAAAGATATTCAGAGCAATCTACAAAGGCTGGTTGGGGTTTATGAAAAATATATTTTTAAATACCCTAAAGAACTTTTTTGGACTTATAAAATATGGAAGTATACGAAAGAGAAAAGTATTTTGCTTTTAAATGACGCGAAAGCCGGGCATGTCCGGCAGGCGCAAGGCGTAGCGAGGCTCGTTAGTGATGTTTTAAAGGAGAGGGGAATTGAGGCGAAAATTGAAAGTAAAGAAATAAGATTTAAAAACAATTTTTCTAAATACGCGCTTATTTTTAGTAGTTTTTTGGCAGGTAAATATAATTGCCAGGGCTGTTCAGGGTGCTTGAAGAGTTTTCTTAAAAGTGATGTTTATGATGGCTTAATAAGCGCGAAGCCCGATATAATAATTTCTTGCGGCGCAAGCGCGGCTCCGATTAATTTTATATTAGCCAGAGAAAACATGGCTAAGTCAATAGTAGTTATGCGGCCGTCTGTATTAAGCATGAAAAGATTTGATCTGGTAATAATGCCTAAACACGATTGCCCGCCGAAGAGAAAAAATGTCGTAGTGACCGAGGGAGCGCTGAATTTAATAGATGAGGTTTATTTAAAAGAAGAGACGGATAAGTTAATACGCAATACGCAATACGCAATACGCAATACTGGATTTTACATTGGTTTATTAATCGGGGGAGATACGAAAAATTTCACTCTTAACAAAGACACGGTTTTAGGGGTGATTAAGCAGGTAAAAGCAGTATCTGAAAGTTTGAACGCAGGTATTCTGATTACAACTTCAAGGCGTAGTTCAAAAGAAGTAGAGGCTTTGGTTAAAGAGGAGTTCAGAGATTATCCACGTTGTAAAATGCTAATTGTAGCTAATGAAAAGAATGTTCCGGAGGCTGTGGGAGGGATACTTGGTTTGAGTAAAATTATTGTAACTTCTCCTGACAGTTTGTCCATGGTTTCAGAGGCAGTAAGCAGTAATAAATATACGTTTGTTTTTAAGTCGTCCGGATTAGACGGGAAGCATAAAAGATTCCTTGATTATTTTGCCAGAAACAAATATATTTATTTAGTTGATATTTTGGAATTAGGTAAAAAAATTGATCATATCTGGCGAACGAATCCTTCGATTTATACGCCTAAGGATAATCTTTTGGTAGTTGAAGCGGTAAAGAGGATAATGTAATTAGCTTATAATGAGGGTTTTTCAGCGTTAACCAATTATAATAGAAATTACAAATTAAGAGGTTTTGTATTATGAATATTTTGCAAATTTTACCTGAACTTAATGTCGGCGGAGTAGAGACCGGGACCCTTGACCTGGCCAAGTATCTAATCAGACTTGGGCATAAAGCGGTTGTCGTGTCTGGCGGCGGAGAATTAGTTAAAGAGCTCGAGTCAAATGGCGCGGTGCATTATAAACTGCCGGTGCATGAGAAATCCATTATTTCTATAATAAAATTAATCCCGCGCTTAGTGGAAATTATTAAAAAAGAAGAGATTGATATTGTGCACGCGCGTTCACGCGTTCCGGCGTGGATTGCCTATTTTGCCTGCCGGCGCGCGAAAACAATTTTTATCACTACCTGTCACGGTTACTATAAAAAACATCCTTTAAGTTCAGTGATGGGGTGGGGAAAGCGCGTGATTGTTTTAAGCAATGTTATTGCCCGGCATATGATTGATGATTTTGGCGTTATGCGCGAACGTATAAGGCTGGTTCCGCGTAGTGTTGATCTTGAGAAATTTAGATATATTGATCCAAAAGAAAAAAGAAAAGATGATTTTAACGTGGGGATTATCGGCAGGATTACGCCTCTTAAGGGACATTTGGATTTTATTAAGGCCATGGCTAAAGTAGGAGAGGTTGTGCCAAATTTAAAGGTTTGGATAGTTGGTGACGCGCCTGCATCTAAGGAGGCCTATAAGGAAGAAATTAGAGGCTTGGTTAAGAGGCTGGGGCAAACGTCGCGCACTAATTTTTTAGGCACACAGCGGGATATACCGGGGATTTTATCGCATTTGGATCTCCTTGTACTTGCTACTACTACTCATGAAGCGTTTGGCAGGGTGATTATAGAGGCGCAGGCTTCAGGCGTGCCTGTGGTTGCCACGCGGGTGGGAGGAGTAGTTGATATTATTGAAAATGAAGAAACGGGCTTGATTGTTCCGCCGTCTGATCCGGCAAGGATCGCTGAGGCAGCGATAAGAATTTTTAAGGATGCGCTTTTCGCGCGTAATCTGGCGGAAAAAGCATATAAAAAAGTAAAGGACAAGTATAATGTTGAGCTTATGGTAAAAAATACCCTTGGTGTCTATGAGGATGCTTTAAGTAATTTTAAGATTCTGATTATTAAATTTAGTTCTTTAGGCGATATCATACTTTCTACTGCCGCGTTAAAGGCGATTAAGGAAAAGTTTTTCGCTAAAGGCGGAAAAAAAGACTATAAAATTAGTTTATTAGTTTCAAATGATTCAAAGGACGCGCTTTTGGCGTCTCCTTATATAGATGAATTATTGGTTGTTGATTTTAAAGGTAAAGATAAGGGGCCGGGAGGGTATTGGCGGTTGGCAGAAGTTTTAAGAAAAAAGAATTTTGATATTGTTATTGATTTGCAGAATAACCGTAAATCTCATATGTTAGCCGGATTGAGCTTAGCGTTGGATCGGTATGGATATGACAATAAAAAATTTGGCAATTTGCTTAATCATCGGATTGAGGATGGCAGGCCTTCTATTGATCCGGTTTCGCATCAATTTAGAATATTGAAGATGTTGGGTATAGATTTGAATGACCCGCGTTTAGAGCTTTGGCCTTCGGTTGAAGATGGCCAGTATATAGATGAATTATTAAACAGCCAGTGGTTAAGCGCTAAAGCGAAAATAGTTGGGTTAAACATAAGCGCGAGCGTCAGGTGGCAAACTAAAAATTGGCCTTTTAAATATATGGTTAAATTTTGCGAGGAATTAGGCTCTAAGGATATGCGGGTTGTGCTTACCGGAACAGAGAAAGATAGCGCTGTAGCGCAAGCATTGTTAAATTCAGTCAAGAATACAAAGCTTATCAATACATGCGGTAAAACCACAATTAATCAGTTGGCATGCCTGATTAAAAGATGTAGTGTGTTTGTGTCTGGCGATTCTAGTCCCTTGCATATCGCTACAGCGGTAAACACCCCTTTCGTCGCGCTTTTTGGCCCTACTGACCCTCGGCGGCATCTTGCGCCTGTGAAAGGATGTGTGGTGATAAAAAAAGATTTAGTCTGCGGCCCATGCTATAAATCAAAGTGTAAAAGCCGCAAATGTATGGAGCTGATTACGCCGCAGGAGGTAATAGAGGCGGTAGAGAAATTATTGAAGTAAAAAATGAACATCCTATTTATCACCAATCATCTCAATATCGGCGGGATAACCAGTTATGTTTTGTCTCTGGCTACAGGCCTTAAAAAACGCGGCCACAATGTTTATGTCGCCTCAAGCGGGGGGGATCTTCTTGGAAGATTTATTGAAGAGGGGATAAATTATATCCACATTCCCATTAGGACAAAGTCAGAGGCGAGTCCCAAAATGTTATTGAGTTATTTTAGATTAAAGCGATTCTTAAAGCAGAATCAGATAAGTATCATGCATGCGAATAGCCGCACAACGCAGGTTTTAGGATGCTGGTTAAGCAGGAAAACGGGTATTCCTTATATTTCGACTGGCCATGGATTTTTTATGACAAGATTTTCGCGTTGGCTTTTTCCCTGTTGGGGGCAAAAGACAATTGCTATAAGCGAACAAGTAGAAGAACATTTGATTAAAGATTTTAAGGTGGATAAGAAAAATATAGTTGTTATACATAATGGGATAGATGTTAATAAATTCGGAGAACAGAGAACATCCCTCGACTTCGCTCGGGACAGGGAGAACAGAGAACAGAGAAAGAAGGGTTTTGGCCTAAGTGATGGGCCGGTGATTGGTATTGTGGCAAGGCTAAGTGATGTAAAAGGCCATATTTATCTTATTCGGGCAATGAAAATTGTTTTAGGCGCTGTTAGCCAAGCGCAGTTATTTATTGTTGGTAAAGGCAAGATGAAAGAAGAGTTGGTAAATTTAGTTAAAGTTTTGGGAATTGAAAAAAATACATATTTTTTGCCCGGGGTTAGCGATACGAGAGAAGTGTTGTCAGTTATGGATATTTTTGTGATGCCTTCTTTGAAAGAGGGCTTGGGTCTAGCCTTAATGGAGGCAATGGCGCAAGCCAAGGCTTGTATTGGTTCAAATGTCGGAGGCATACGAAGTTTAATAAAAGATGGATATAGCGGCCTGTTAGTAAAATCTGCTGATTCAGGCGCTTTAGCCGCGGCGATTTTAGAATTATTGAATTCCGCGCCCAAGAGAGAGTATTTAGCGGGTAATGCCAAAACTTTTATCAAAGAGAATTTTTCGCAGGAAAAAATGGTTTTTGAAACAGAAAAGGTATATCTAGAGATTGTTGTGAAATAACAAATTTTCGTTGTATGGAACCTAAACGCATACTTATATTTAACGTTAACTGGTTAGGCGATGTGTTATTTTCTACCGCTGTTATCAGTAATATCCGGAGAAATTACGGAAATAGTTTTATTGCCTGTATAATACCCAAACATTGTTATCAGGTTTTAAAAGGAAATCCGCATTTGGATGAGCTCATTATTTTTGATGAGAAAGGTTTCCATAAAGGATTTTTTCAGAAATTGAGTTTTGTAAGGTTTCTTAAAGATAAGAATTTTGACGTGGTATTTCTTTTGCACCGTTCATTTAGCCGCGCGCTTATCTGCAGGCTGGCAGGCATAAAAGAGAGAATAGGTTACCAGACAAAGAAAAGAGCATTCCTTTTAACAAAGAACATACCGAGGCCTAAAAAAGACAGCATCCATCGCATAGACTACTACCTTAATATAATTGAAAAAGCAGGGCTTAAAGTAGAAGACAGGTTTTTAGAGTTTTTTTTCAGTGAAGAAGACAGGACCTTTACGAATGATTTTTTAAATAAAAATTCGATTGCGGAAAACGATGTCCTTGTGGTTTTGAATCCGGGCGGAAATTGGATGCTTAAGCGTTGGCCGAAAGAATATTGGGCGCTTTTAGCAGACAGGTTAATCGCGGATTTTAAGGCTAAGGTTGTTATAA
Organism: Omnitrophica bacterium GWA2_41_15; assembly: GCA_919901915.1. Taxonomy (GTDB): domain Bacteria; phylum Omnitrophota; class Gorgyraeia; order Gygaellales; family Profunditerraquicolaceae; genus CAKKQB01. Next base: position 81,328 of record CAKKQB010000028.1, on the reverse strand, counting down.
CTGGAGGAACAGGCGATTTAACATTAGTTAAAGAAATAAAAGAAGCGATGAAGGAAAAGCCTGTAATTGCCTGCGGCATTTTAAATATAAAACAAATGGCTGCTTTGTGCTCTATGCTTGATTTATTTATTACCGCCGATACTGGGCCTTTGCATATCGCGAACGCCTCAGGCGCAAAAAAGATTATAGCCATTTTTGGCCCCACGTCGCCGGAAATAACCGGGCCTTATCCTATGAAAAATACGGTTATTTTGCGAAAGGATGTAGGTTGTTCGATTCCTTGCTACAGGCTAGATTGTGAAGATAATCGTTGTATGAAGGAAATCACGGTTGAGGATGTTGTTAAGGAGATAGAAGCTATTATTTAAATTGGATTACCGCGAATGTGAAATAAGAATTATATAGGGTTAATAGCAGTTAATAAAAAGTTAATAGAGGTTAACAAAATTAACCCTTGCTAACCATTATTAATCATTATTCCATCAAATGATAAACAAGATTCTCTTTATTACTCTAAGTAATCTCGGCGATGTGGTCCTGACTTTGCCGGTTTTGGATATATTGCAAGAGAAGTTTCCTGCGGCTAAAATTACGGTTATGACTGCTCCTCGCCCAAAGGAGATATTCGAAAATAACCCTTCCATAGATAAACTCATTATTTATAATAAACATTCAAAGTTAAGGGATAAGATAAAATTATTCAATCAACTTAAGAAGGAAAAGTTTGACGCGGTTTTTGATTTGCGTAATAGTTTGTATGGCGCGTTTTTACCCGCGAAGATTAAAATTTCGCCGTTTCTGTTTATTTCCGGGAAAATAAAACATATGAAGGAAAGGCGCTTGCGCGGGGCGCTTAGCGCTATGGGAGTTCGTGAAAGTCCGCGAGAAGCCGCGGATAAAAAGTCTTTATATATTAGCCGCCAAGACGAAGAATGTATTAAAAAAATATTGGAAGAGAATGGTTTAGCCGCCGGGGATAAAATAATCGTTATTGCCCCGGGAGCGCGCAGTCATCTGAAGATGTGGGACAAGGACAAGTTCGCGGAATTAATTCCATTTTTAATACAAGAATTTTCTGCCAAGATAATTTTGGTGGGAGATAAGGATGACGCAGTTATAACGGAGTATCTAAAAAAAGGTGAACAAAAAGGTGACAGTCGCAAAGGGCGTGACAGTTACCTTTTTACGGGTTCGAAGGGCGAAGAATCTATAATAGATTTAGCCGGAAAAATAACTTTTTTGCAATTGGCCGCGTTATTAAAAAAAGCAAAAATATTGGTAAGCAATGATAGCGCGGTTTCGCATTTGGCTAGTTATTTAAATGTCCCTGTAGCAGCAATATTTGGGCCTACTAATGAGGAGAAATATGGCCCTTGGTCAGAGGTTCGCGCGGTAGTTAAAAAGGATATTTTTTGCCGGCCGTGTCAAGCGGCACAGTGCAGGTTTGATACTGTAGAGTGTATGAATTTGATTAAGGTTGAAGATGTAATAAGAGATGTAAGAAATATTTTGGGGTTCCGCTATCCGCCAAACACTATCCGCTCAAAAAATAATTTCAAGCGGATTCTTATCGTAAGGACCGATAGAATCGGCGATGTGGTTTTATCCACGCCGGTAATAAAGGCATTAAGAGATGAATATCCTAATGCCTATATAGCGATGATGGTTTCGCCTTATACAAAGGAAATAGTGGAGGTCAATCCTTATTTAGATGACGTAATAATATATGATAAGAGCGCTTTGCATAAAAGCTGGTATGGGTCATTAAAATTTTCCAGCCAATTAAAGAAAAAAAGATTTGATGTAAGCCTGATTTTGCATCCTACAAGCCGCGCGCATCTTGTAATATTTTTTGCTCGCATACCCAGAAGAATTGGGTATGACTATAAATTAGGTTTTTTGCTTACAAAAAGAATAAAACATACTAAACAATTAGGAGAAAAACATGAGGTAGAATACAGCCTTGATTTGGTAAGGGCTTTGGGGATTGAGCCAAAAGATAAAAAATTATTTGTTCCCATTAGGCAGGATTCTGAAGATTGGGTAGAGACATTATTTAGCAAGGAAGGGATTAAGAGCTCTGATAAAATATTGGCAATTCATCCGGGCGCAAGTTGTCCGTCTAGGATTTGGCCGCAGGAGCGTTTTGCCCGGGTTGGCGAGAGGGTGGTTGAAAAATATGGTTTTAAGGTGATTGTGGTTGGCGGAGCGCAAGACTCTTTATTGGCGTTAAATTTAGTGAAACATTCGCGTATTCCTGTAATTAACCTGACAGGAAGAGCGTCAATAAGCCAGTTAGCCAGTATTTTAAAGAGGTGTAAGTTGTTTATTTCCACTGACTCTGGCCCCATGCATATTGCTGTGGCAGTGGGGACGCCTGTAATTACCATATTTGGCAGGAATCAAAAAGGCCTAAGCCCTAAACGCTGGGGACCGTTGGGTGAAAGAGACAAAATTTTACATCATAAAGAAGCAGGATGTATTGAATGTCTGGCGCATAACTGCAAAAAAGAATTTGCCTGTCTTAAAGCTGTCAGCATAGAGGATGTAATAGAAGCCGCTGACGCGATCTTAACCCGTCCAAACTGCGCAATAGAAACGGCAGTCGCCGGTAAATAAGACTGTGTCACAATTAAGAAAAACCGTCATTCCGGAATGTTTTAATCCGGAATCCAGGAAATATTATTAACCTGGATTCCGGATGTAGCCTGCCCCGATGAAAATCGGGGCTGGAATGACGAAGGCAAGGTGCGTCACCCCGACGAAAGTCGGGGTCCAGTGATTTTTATGTGACTGGATTCCGGTTTTCACCGGAATGACGGGGGTGCGATAGGTTTAGCCATGATATTTCGCGAAAAATGGCCAAAAAGTGGCAGAAAAGGCGGGATAGGGTTTGTGTTTAAAATAGTATGTCATCCCAATATGATAATGTCGTATTCTACCAATTTAGAAATGTCGTATTCTAAAGTAGGGGCGAGGTCCCGCCCAGATGGGCGCGACACTTCCTCGGGCATTTCGCCCTCGGTCGCTTGCTCGCCCAAAAATGCAACAATTCAGACACCTCGTAATTGAAATATGAAAATACGACATTTCTAAATTGGCTTGACGCATTCCTAAAATAGTATTGATTTAATTAAAATTTATGCTAAAATTAGAACTTCGAATACAAATACATAACGACGTAAGGCGCTAAAATTTTCATTACTAATGAGGACAAATACCCTAAAAAATATAATTTCTAAATTCTCTAAAGCAAGAATCTTGGTTGTTGGGGATTTAATCTTAGATGAATATGTTTGGGGCAGTGTTGACAGGATCTCTCCTGAGGCGCCTGTGCCGGTGGTTTGGGCGAATAGAAGAACTCATATTCCGGGCGGAGCAGCCAATGTTGCCAATAATATTCGTTCCCTTGACGCGAATGTTTGCCTTGTGGGAATTGTGGGAAAGGATAAGAATTCCCAGATATTATTTTCAGAATTGCGAAAGAGAAATATAGATACGAGGGGTATCTTTATTGATTCTTCCAGGCATACTACGGTAAAGACGCGCATTATTGCCGGCCATCAACAGGTTGTAAGGGTTGATTGGGAGCATAAGGAGGCGCTTTCAGCTAAGCTAAACCAGCGGCTCATTGAATTTATAAAGAAAAATATAAATGATTTTGATGCCATTATTATAGAAGATTATGGCAAAGGGGTGATAAATAAGCAATTAGTTGAAGAGGTTATCGGGTTGTCGCGCGTTGAAAAAAAGATTATTACCGTTGATCCCAAAGAAGAGCATTTTCAGTATTACCGGCTTGCTACCTGTATTACTCCTAATGGTAAGGAACTAGAAAACGCGGTTAGAAATTTAAAAATAAAAGATACTACGAATAGTTTTCAGATAAATGACGATAAGTTATTTACTGATAAGGATATTGACCGGGCGGCAGGCGAAGTTCTTAAATATTTGGAGTTAGATTCAGTTTTAATTACTTTAGGTGAGCGCGGAATGAAGTTATTTGAAAATAATGGTCATATGGCGCATATACCCACAGTCGCGCAAGAGGTTTTTGATGTCTCGGGCGCGGGTGATACGGTTATAAGCGTATTTACTTTAGGGTTAAGTTGTGGGGCGGCTAAATTAGAAGCGGCGCATCTGGCAAATTACGCGGCAGGGATAGTGGTGGGTAAAGTAGGGACTGCGGCTACGACAAGAAAAGAGTTATTATCGGGAATAGAGTGTGGGTAAGAGAGTACAGAAAGGTTTTTCTCTGTTTTCTGTTCTCTGTACTCTTCCGAACAAAGTGAGGAAATATGGATGTAATCGGTATTATTCCGGCAAGATATTTTTCAACAAGATTTGAGGGGAAGGTTCTGGCGAATATTTTGGGTAAACCTATGCTCCAGCATGTCTGGGAACGGGCAAAACAGGCGCTTACCTTGGACGATTTGATTATTGCCTGCGATGACGAGAGAGTGGCTGCCGCGGCTAAAGGGTTTGGCGCGAAGGTGGTTCTTACTGCTAAAGGCCATGCCTCGGGCACAGATAGGATCTGTGAAGTAATAAATTCAATAGACGCGAAAATAGTTATAAACATTCAGGGCGATGAGCCGTTGATTCATCCTACTATGATAGATACTGTCGCGAGAGCATTATTAGATAACAGCTCTATTTCTATGGCGACTGTTATGAAAAATATTGAAGATGAGCTTGTTATTAATGACCCTAATGTAGTTAAGGTTGTGATTGATAAAAATAATTTTGCTCTTTATTTTTCACGTTTACCCATACCTTTTCGCGCTAAAGAATCAGAAATAAATTTTCCGGTTTATTTTAAGCATATAGGTTTATACGGTTACACCAAAGATTTCCTTTTTACCTACAAGAATTTGCCGGTTTCTTATTTAGAGAGAGTAGAACGCTTAGAGCAGTTGCGAGTTTTGGAAGAAGGTTACCGTATTAAGGTTATTGAAACAAAATATGATACAATTGGCGTGGATACCATAGAGGATCTCGAGAAGGTAAAACTTTATTTTCAAAATGAGAGAATAGAAAAAAACAAAGGAATAGGCTTGATAAATCAAGCTCCTGCAAAAACTGCTTTATCCATAAATATAGGGGGCGGATTTATCTGTCCCGAAAAAGAAGCAGGCCTGTCTGTTCCGCCGATAGGCGGGGATAAGCCAAGTCCGACAAGCACGATTAATAATAATGAAGCAAATACAGGTAGGTAATATAAAAATAGGCGATAAAAATCCCCTGGTTTTAATCGCTGGGCCTTGTGTGATTGAATCAGAGGGGCTTTGTTTAGATGCCGCGGTAACGATAAAGAAGATTGCCGATAAGGTCGGCATTCCTTTTATTTTTAAAACTAGTTTTGATAAGGCAAACAGGCTTTCTATAGATTCTTATCGCGGCCCGGGCATAAAAAAAGGGCTTTCTGTTTTGCGTAGAATAAAACAAGAAATTAAGGTGCCTATATTGACTGATGTTCATTGTCAGGCGGATATAATAGAGGTATCCAAGGTCGCGGATATAATTCAGATTCCTGCCCTTTTGTGCCGCCAGACGGATATTGTAACGGCCGCGGCAAAGAGCGGTAAGGTGATAAATATTAAAAAAGGGCAATTCTTAGCGCCATGGGATATCGTTCCTATAATTAAAAAAATTGAATCTGTAGGCAATAAGTCAATACTGATTACTGAGCGGGGAGCATGTTTTGGGTATAATAATTTAGTCACTGATTTTAGAAGCCTTGGCATAATGCGGGAGTTTGGATACCCTGTGATTTATGATGCTACGCACAGCGTTCAGCTTCCGGGCGGCAAAGGTACAGCTTCGGGCGGACAGCGTGAATTTGTTGAGGGCTTATCGCGCGCGGCGGTTGCTTTTGGCTGTGATGGTTTATTTTTGGAAGTGCATTCTTCTCCTGATAAGGCGCTTTGCGATGGCCCAAATATGATTGATTTCAAGGCCTTAGAAAAGCTTCTTAAACAGGTTACGCGAATAGAGAAAGCGTTGAAATGAATATATTAAAAAGAGCAAAAGAGGTTTTGGATATTGAGGCTGGCGCGATCCTTGACTTAAAATCCAGACTTGAGATTAACTTTGAAAGAGCGGCCAATTATATATTAAAGACTAAAGGCAGGGTTGTGGTAAGCGGTATGGGTAAAACCGGAATTATTGCCCAGAAGTTTTCCGCGACATTGGCATCTACAGGCACGCCGAGCTTGTTTTTACATATCGCGGAGGCAATCCATGGAGATTTGGGAAGAGTTGTTCCCGCGGACGTAGTTGTAATTATTTCTACCAGCGGCATATCCGATGAAATAAAACAATTATTACCACTCTTAAAAAAAATCGGCTGTTCAATAATCGCTCTTACCGGAAATATGAAATCAGTTCTTGCCAAATATAGCGATGTGGTTTTGGATATTTCAGTAAAAAAAGAGGCTTGTTCTCTGGGTCTGGCTCCTACTGCTTCTACTACCGCTACGCTGGCTATGTGTGATGCCTTGGCAGTATGCGTTCTTGATTTGAGGGGATTTAAAGAAAAGGATTTTGCTTTTTTTCATCCGGGTGGAGCTTTGGGAAGGAGCCTTTTATTAAAAGTAGAAGATATCATGCGCAAGGCTCAAGATAATCCGGTTGTTTATGAAGAAAAAAATGTTTCAGAGGTTTTGCTTGAAATAACGCAGGCCAAGGCTGGCTGCGCTACTGTGGTGGATAAGGTTGGCCGGTTAAAAGGGATTTTTACTGATGGAGACCTGCGGCGGCACTTAGAAATAGACGGGAATTTACTCCAGCGTAAGATTAAAGAAGTAATGACTAAGGATCCTTGCGTGGTTAGCGCGGATATGCTGGCTGCCAGCGCGATGAGTATATTAAAAGACAAGAAAATAGATGAAGTTCCGGTTGTGGATAAAAATAAGCGGCCGGTGGGACTATTAGATGTGCAGGATCTTTTGAAGGCGGGATTGGTGTAAGGGTTAGCCGGTTAACCGGTTAACCAGTTCACCGGTTCACCGGTTCACAAATATGTTAAATACTATAGTAACAGAAGAATTAAAGGGAAAGGCTCAAAAAGTTAAGTTGCTGCTTTTGGATGTTGACGGGGTTTTAACGGATGGCAGAATAATCTATGATTCTAAAGGAAGGGATTCGAAATTTTTTGATGTCCATGATGGCCTGGGCGTGTGCCTGCTTTATAGGGCCGGAATAAAAACAGTTATTATCACGGCAAAAGGCTCAAAGACAATAAGACCGCGCGCCCGTGATATGCGGGTGGCGGAGATTTTTGAAAATATTTCTCCTAAAACAGCGGTGTTGGGGGAGATATTAAAGAAATACAAAGTTGATATTAGCGAAGTATGTTTTGTGGGCGATGATTTGGTGGATTTATGTTTAATGAAAAGAGTGGGTTTGCCGGTAGCGGTATTTAACGCGGTTTCCGAGATTAAGCAAGCGGCTTCTTATATTACGGTTGCGCTGGGCGGTAAAGGCGCTGTGCGCGAAGTCGCGGAACTTATTTTAAAATCGCAAGGGAAGTGGCAGGAGGCTTTGGCAGTGTATGATATTTAGAATAGGAATCGTCGTTCGTATCTCGTATTTTGTATCTTGTATCTCGTATCTCGTTGGGAAACGATTCACGAGATACGATTCACGAGATACGAGCTTATTTTACGCTTTATGTTTATTTTGTTATTTATGTTTTGGTATTTATAATTTCTCATTTGCCGCTGAACAGTCATCTATTGAAGCAGATCAGCAGATTAATGATTTTAGCGTTGCTGGCCAGGGAGAAAAAGGTAAAAAGGAATGGGATCTTCGCGCTAAAACAGCCGATATTTTTCAATCGCAGGTAAAGCTTGATAGTGTGGTGGGTAATTTTTATGGAAAAGGAGAAGATATTCGGCTTAGCGCTAAAAAAGGCGATTTCAATAAAGAAAATGGTAAGGTTAATCTAAAGCAGGATGTTGTTATTACTACTTCCGGCGGCACAAAACTAACTACTGATTCTTTGGATTGGGATAGAAAAGGCGGGGTTGTTACAACAGGTGATCCGGTAAATATAAAAAGAGATAATATGACTGTGACGGCGACAGGGGTAAAGGGGCAGTCTGATTTAAAACAGATTGCCTTAGAACGCGATGTGCGGTTAGACATTGAGCCTGTTCAGAAAGAAGGGCTTTTAGGCGTAAAATCACAAGAAAAAATAATCATTACCTGCGATGGCCCGCTTGAGGTAGATTATGAAAAAAATATCGCTCAATTTAGCAATAATGTTAAAGTCAGCCAGCAGGGATCTGAAATCTCGAGCGATAAAATGGATGTCTATTTTATTCGGACCGGTAGGGAACACAAAGATAACGTAGGGACAGCTGTAGGGACAGCGCACTGCGCTGTCCCTACTGGTGAATTAAAGCAAGGGCCGAAATCCATAGGAAGCCAAATAGACAAGATTATCGCGAAGGGAAATGTAAAGATTTCTCGCGGGGAAAATGTTTCTTACAGCGAAGAAGCGCTTTATACCGCTTCAGATAAAAAGATTGTTCTTACTGGAAGGCCTAAGTTAATTATAAATTCAACAGAGGACGCTAAAAATGCATTTATTGGAAATTAAAGATTTAGCTAAGTCCTATGATGGAAGGGAAGTTGTCAAGGGCGTGAATATGCAGGTTTTGCGCGGTGAGATTGTGGGCCTGTTAGGGCCTAATGGCGCGGGAAAAACTACAACGTTTTATATGGTGGTGGGTGTAATCGCGCCTAATCGCGGGAAAATAATTTTTGATAATAATGATATAACGGCACTGCCTATTCATGAGCGTGCCCGTTATGGTATAGGTTATCTTTCACAGGAGCCTTCTGTATTTCGAAAACTTACCGTGGAAGAAAATATTATGGCGATATTAGAGACCCTATCTATAAGTAAGGCTGAAAGAAACAGGAGGCTCGCTTATCTGTTGGAAGAATTAAATATTTCGCATCTTGCTAAAAGTAAGGCTTATACATTATCGGGAGGGGAAAGAAGGCGCCTTGAGATAACGCGCGCGTTAGTGACAAACCCTTCGTTCATACTTTTAGATGAGCCGTTTTCAGGTATAGACCCGATTGTGGTTAGTGAGGCGCAGGAGATTATCAGGGAACTAAGGAAAAAAGGCCTGGGGATTTTACTCACTGACCATAATGTCCGGGAGACACTTTCTATAACTGACAGGGCGTATTTAATTGCTGAAGGCAGAATTTTGATTTCCGGGACATCAGAAGAATTGGTTAATAATCCGCAGGCTCGTTCAGTATATTTGGGCGAGAAATTTAGGATGTAGAAAGGACAAACGTGAAAACAGAAATCAAAAAAGTAGACAGTATTAGAAGAGAGATAAGTATTGAGGTAAGCGGTGATATTGTAAAAAATAAGTTTGAAGATGTTTTTAAAAGGGTTGCCAGGGACGCGAAGGTGCAGGGATTCCGTCCGGGGAAGGCCCCGCGCGATATTGTAGAAAAGCAATATGGCTCTGTTGTCCGCGAAAATGTTCTTAGGGAATTAGTGCCGGATGTTTACAATGAGGCAATGCAAAAAGAAAATCTTGATGTTGTGGGCCTGCCGGAGATTACAGAAGTCCAATTAGATAAAAACAGCCTTTCGTTTAAGGCAAAAGTTGAGGTAAGTCCCGAGATAGTTATAGAAAACTATAAAAATATAAAGATTAACTTTAAAAAGACAAATGTGGCTGATGATGAGGTAAAGCGCGGCATTGATTCTTTGAAAGAGCAGTATAAAATTGAAGAGGTAGATGATAGGCTTGCTAAGTCTTTAGGGTATCCCGGCACGCAGGAATTAGAGAGGGCTATAGAAAGACAGATTTTTATGAATAAAGAAAACCAGGAGCACGCCAGAATTGAAAACGAAATAATTGAAAATATAACCAAGGATTTTGTTTTTGAATTGCCGCAAAGCCTTATAAAGCGCCAGCTTGATGATATGCTAAAGCAGGCAAAAGTGGATTTGGCATTAAAAGGAGTTCCTAGAGAAACAATAGACAGTCAGGAAAAGGTTTTAATTGAAAAATTAGAACCAGAGGCTAAAAAGCATGTTTTGGTGTATTTAGTTTTTGCCCAAATAGCAAAGAAGGAAAATATTCCTTCCGACGATAATATGTCGCGCCATGTTATGGAGTTTTTGTTAAGGGAAGCGGATTGGCAGGTCGTGTAGAGACATGACAATCAGGTGGTGTCAAGAATTAAGAAAAGAGGTCACTGAAAAATTCCTAAAAACTATATCAGTGACCTCTGATTACGGAGATTACAAAAGATTACAGAGATTTTACCGACGGAAATAAATCGCTGTAATCTAAATTTAATCGCTGTAATCAGAGATTGCTGCCTATTTTGGATTATTTCAGCAATCTCAGAAAAGCCGTCATTCCGGAATGTTTTAATCCGGAATGAGAGAAACTGAAAAGCTTGTCGATAAAAACTTCTGGATTGCCCAGTCAAGCAGGGCTCTTGACAGCTCGGAAGCATTTTGCAACAATCCCTGTAGGCGGTTTTGTCGTAAAATTTGAGAAATAATGAGGAATTAAAATGCCTGAAATATCGAGATTTTATGGAATTATAGTGTCTATGTTTTATGACGAACATAATCCGCCTCATTTCCATGCTCGTTACGGTGAATATAAAATTGCAATTGATATTAATTCATTGCGAATTTTGGAAGGAAGATTTCCGCCAAGAGCATTAGGCCTAATTATGGAATGGGCATTTTTATATAAAAATGAATTATTAAAAGATTGGGAAATTATGGCTCAAAATCTTCCACCTGAAAAAATAGAACCTTTAAAATAAAAGGAGGCTCTTGATGCTTTTAGATATAATATTGGCGGAGTATCTGGAAGATTATAAAATAAAGCTCACATTTGAGAATGGAGAGGCAGGAATTATGGATTTTTGTCCATATTTAGAAAAAAGCGGTGTTTTTGAGAGATTCAAAAATATCGAATTTTTTAAATCATTCCAGCTTGATAAAGAAATCGGTAATCTTACGTGGAATAAAGAAATAGATATAGCGCCTGAAATTCTTTATTGTGAAGCAACTCGTACTCCTTTACCTGAATGGATGAAAAAGGGCGTAGAAGTTTAAATGGAGGATTGAAAATGATAAGGAAGTATGCCGCAGTAGTTAGTTTAATTATTTTACCAGTGTTTATTTTGTTTTCTTCGGCGCCTTTTTTAACTGGTAACGTGTACGCGGCTATTCCTGGGCCAATAGCTCAAGAGTTGTCTATGACCGTGGGGATATTTAAGCAAATATCTAAACTCGCGCCAGAGCCTCTTGCTTTATTTCCTACAGGTAAACCAAAATTTCAAACTAATAGTGATGCTGTAACATTTGCTATGTCAGAGTCCGGACTGGATTCCGGCTTGCGCCGGAATGACGAAGGAGTGGAGCATTATCCCGACTTCCTCGGGCATTCCGCCCTCGGTCGGTCGAGCCCAGTGGAAATGCGCGTTTCTTTTGATGCTAAATCGGACACCGTCAAAAAACGTTTTCTGATGAAAAACGGTCAAGATACTGCTTCGTTCACGATGGAATTAGATAATAATTCTGCCCCTTTTAAACAGTTCACCGTTAAATCTAAACCGCTGGGCTCTGCGCAGGTTTATCAACGGCCAACAGACACTATTATATACCTTGCTTCTCAATCTGCTCAAGGCGCAATGTTAAAAGAGTGGATTCAAGCTACGGCTTTTAATCATTCTGATAATTTAAGCCAATATACCTGGAAATTTTCAACTGACTCTGGCGCAAGCGTAACTCTCAAACAACAGCCCAACGGTAGTGTTAATGTTTACAGGACAATGAAGATTTCCGGCATAGATAATTCTGACCTTAAAAAACGCGCCTCGGTAATGGATACTGTGCGTAAAGCCTTAAACCATAATGTCGCTTTTGGCGATGAAAAACCTCTCGCTATTTTAGAACCTCTTGTTTATTGGACAGCTGATGGAGTTAAAAAAACTGCATCCTATATTATTAACGCTGATAATGCCTTAACTGTTTCTATTAAAGAGTCTCTTTCAAATTACCCGTTGCTTATTGATCCGAGTGCTTCGGTGGTTTGGGGTCAATGGTTAGGAGGAAAAATCTATGATTTAGTTCTATGCATAGCTGTAAATGGTAGCAATATCTATGTTGGGGGGGAGTCAACTAGCAAAACCGGCTTGGATGGAATAACGATGTTAGGTGAGTTTAAAAGCTCTAGCACGAGGGAACTATTTGTTATAAAAATTTTCGATAATCCCGTTACTAATAAGCCTGAATTGAAATGGGGTCAGTGGTTAGGTGGAAAAGCAATGGATTCAGTTAATGCTTTAGCTGTGAATGGTAATAATATTTACGTTGGAGGGACGTCCAATACCTATGGGATTGGCGTTACCAGCCCTCAAATAGGTTGGGAAACAACATTTTTGGGGACATATAGTGGTCATAAGCAAAAGTTCGTTATAAAAATTATTGATGGCATTTTGCCTGCAGTAAAGTGGGGTCAATGGTTAGGTGAAAAAGGCATTTCTGGCCCTGGAGAGGAACCTATTGCGTTAGCTGTGAATAGTAAGAATATTTATGTTGGAGGATGGTCGTGTGATGAAGCCGGCTGGGAAGCAACATCATGGGAACCGCAAAAGCATCTTGTCGTTGGCGCAGACGGCTTTGTCGTAAAACTAGGGGATGAATCTACTAAGAATAACGCTATTCTTTTCGGTTGTAACAGTTAAGTAAGTTACCCCGGTTGTGTTAACTAAAATGGGGTCAGACCTTGACAGTAGACATTAATTGAGGAGGTGGGTATGGAGATTAAAAATCAGACATTGGTTCCGATGGTTATCGAGCAGACTTCGCGGGGTTATGAACGGGCCTATGATATTTATTCCCGGTTATTAAAAGAGCGTATTATATTTATTGGGACTGCTATTGATGATTATGTGGCAAATTTAGCGATTGCGCAGATGTTGTTTTTGCAGATGGAGGATGCTAATAAAGATATAAATATTTATATAAATTCTCCCGGCGGAGTAGTTACGGCAGGCCTTGCGATATACGATACCATGCAGTTTGTCAAGTGCGATGTGGCGACTTATTGCGTGGGCCAGGCATCTAGCATAGCCGCGCTTCTTTTATGCGCGGGTAGAAAAGGAAAACGTCAGACGCTTCCTAATTCAAGAGTTATGATTCATCAGCCTTGGGGCGGCGTTCAGGGAACCGCGGAAGATATTTCCCGTCATGCTAAAGAGATTTTAAAGATGCGCGAGTCTATAAACGGCCTTTTGGCGGTTCATACGGGGCAATCTTTGGATAAGATACAAAAGGATACGGATAGAGATTATTTTATGTCCGCGAATGAAGCTAAAGATTACGGAATTATTGATGAGGTGATTGTTAGCCAGAAGAAATAAGTTCGTATCTCGTGAATCGTTACGAAATGCGAACGACGAATGACGAGATACGATTCACGAGATACGAGATACGCACACAAGGAGGTGTCTATGCGCAAAAACTATTTATTAACACCCGGGCCAACACCATTACCGCCGTATGTTTGCGAGGCGATGTCCAGGCCGATAATTCATCATCGGACTCCGCAATTTCAGGCAATTCTAAAAGAGACGACTGACGGCCTAAGGTATGTATTCCAGACAAAAAACGATGTTTTTATTTTAGCTTCTTCTGGGACAGGCGCGATGGAGGCGGCAGTTGTAAATTTGTTATCCCCCGGCGACACGGTGATAATAGTGGAGGCTGGAAAATTCGGCGAGCGTTGGACAGAGATCTGTCGCGCGAATAATGTAAATTGTGATGTTATTAAAGTGGAATGGGGGCATGCGGTTGAGCCTAAGGAGATAGAGCGCAGGTTAGGAGCAAATCCAAAAATAAAAGCCGTATTTACAACTTTATGTGAAACATCAACCGGCGCGAAAAGCGATATTGAGGCTATTGGTAAAATCATAAAAGATACACCGGCGGTATTAGTGGTTGACGCCATAAGCGGCTTAGGCGCTGTTGACCTTAAAACCGACGCTTGGTTTTGCGATGTAGTGGTTTCCGGTTCGCAAAAAGGCCTGATGCTTCCCCCGGGTTTAGGATTTATTTCTGTAAGTTCAAAGGCATTTGGCTTAGTTGAAAACGCGAAATGCCCTAGGTATTATCTTGATTTAAAAAAAGCAAAAAAGGCGCTTGATAAAACAGATACCCCTTTTACTCCCGCCATTACTTTAATTATTGCCTTGAATGAAGTGTTAAAAATGCTTAAGGAGGACGGTTTAGAAAATGTGTTTTCGCGCCACAAAAAGCTTGGGGTTGCCGTAAGAACGGCGATGAAGGCGCTGGGACTGGAATTATTTGCCGGCAGTAATTCTTCTGACGCGGTTACAGCGGCTAATGTTCCCGCGGGCCTTGACGGCGAGAAATTAGTTAAAACTATGCGCGATACTTACGGCATAACCATTGCCGGAGGCCAGGATGAAATGAAAGGCAAATTGATCAGGATTGCCCATATGGGTTTTATTGAAGAGTTTGATATTATTCTCGGCATATCATGCCTGGAAAAAGTTTTGACTCAAATGGGATACAAATTTGAATTAGGTTCTGGCGTAAAAGCGGCGGAGGAAGTGTTTTTGAGGGTATAGGGTTTAATAAGAAGTATTTCCCTTCGTGGATTCCCGCTTTCGCGGGAATGACACAGCTATTTGACCCAGTCTCAGGATTCCCACTTTCGCGGGAATGACACAGCTATTTGACCCAGTCTCACAAGGGGGAGGGAATTGTTATTAAAACTATCAGGAGGTGCGTAAAATGAAAAAAATATTAGTTAGCGATGCGTTATCAGAAGAGGGATTGAAAATTTTTAGAGACGTGAAAGAATTTCAGGTTGATGTGAAGACAGACTTAAAGCCGGAAATGTTAAAAGAGATAATTAAAGATTACGATGCTTTAGTGGTAAGAAGCGCTACCAAGGTAACTAAGGATATTATTGGCGCTTCAGACAGGCTGAAAGTAATAGGCCGCGCCGGCGTGGGATTAGATAATGTGGATTTAGAGGCAGCTACGCAAAAGGGTATAATCGTGATGAATACGCCCGCGGGTAACACTATTTCTACAGCCGAGCATACAATGAGTATGATTTTGTCGCTTTCCAGGAGCATTCCCCAAGCAAATGCTTCGGTAAAATTAGGCGAGTGGAAACGTTCTAAGTTTATGGGTGTTGAACTTTATGGTAAAATATTGGGTATCGTTGGATTGGGAAGGATTGGCACAGAAGTGGCTAAAAGGGCTAAATCATTCGGGATGAAGATTTTAGCATTCGACCCGTATTTGTCGCTTGAAGTCGCGCAAGGCATTGGGGTAGAGGTAGTGGAATTAGAAGAGCTGTTTCAGCGGGTTGATTACATTACGGTTCACGTGCCGCTTTCCAGCGAGACTAAGCATATGATATCAGATGGACAGTTCGCGATTATGAAAAAAGGCGTGCGCGTAATTAATTGCGCCCGGGGCGGTATTGTTGATGAGGCGGCGCTTGTTAAGGCGGTTAAAGAAGGTAAGGTTTCCGGCGCTGCTTTGGATGTTTTTGAGAATGAGCCGCTTTTGGCTGACAGCGAGCTTTTAAAATTAAATAATGTTATCCTCACCCCTCATTTGGGCGCTTCCACGGAAGAAGCGCAGGTTAATGTGGCAATCGAAGTGGCACATATTGTCTCTGACGCGCTTTTAGGCAAAGGTATTCAGAATGCCGCCAATTACCCCTGCGTGGAACCAGAGGCGTATAAGGCTATTGAGCCGTATATTAATCTGGCAGAGAAGACAGGCTTATTCAGCTGTCAACTAATTGAGGGCAGGTTAAAAGAATTAAATATAATTTATAGCGGCGATATCAGCCGGCATAATTTAACGCCTCTGACATTAGCTTTGGTTAAAGGATTGCTTACTCCTATACTTGGCGAGACAGTTAATTCTATCAATGCTTTGGCGTTAGCTAAAGAAAGAGGTATTAAAATCAATGAGGCAAAATCTTCAAAGGAAGAGGAATTTGTAAACCTGATTCAATTGGAGCTTAAGACCGATAAGGAAACCAGGAGAATTTTAGGCACCCTTTCTTCCAATAAACAGCCGCGCATTGTAAAGATTGATGAGTATTATGTTGAAGTGATTCCTATGGGGGATTTGATTTTTGTGGAGAATTGGGATAGGCCGGGTATTATCGGAAATCTGGGAATGTTTTTAGGCAAATACAATATTAATATTGCGGCTATGACCTTTGGCCGCGAGGCGCCCGGTGGAAAAGCAATAAGCGTTTTAAATGTGGATACTCCTGTTTCAGCGAAAATCTTGGAAGAGATAAAAAAAATAGAAAATATTTTATCAGTGAAGGGGATAAGGCTATGATAAAGAGATTCAAATGTCAAGCGTATAACGTAGAGCAAGATGAGCGTAGAGCGCATAGCGTAGAGCGTATAGGACATGATAAACTATCCGCTAAACGCTATCCGCTAAACGCTAAAACATTGATTTGCGTTTTTGCATTTTGTATTTATGGTTTTATGTTTACTTGTTTTGCTGAAGAAATTACTATCCTTTATACCGGTTCCACCCACGCTATGCTTTATCCCTGTAGCTGTCCGAAAGAGATTGATGGCGGTATTAGCCGCAGAGCAAGTTTAATTAAGCAGATTAAGAAAAAATATCCTCAAAGCCTGCTTTTGGATTCCGGCGGTTTCTTTGCCGGCGGCCTTTTGGATGAGTGGACGCAGAATACGCAATTTGACTCGGAGAGGTCGCTCATCAACCTTAGGGCAATGGAATTGATGAAATATGATGCCTTGAATATCGGCAGTGATGAGTTTAATCTTGGCAGGAGTTTTTTTCAGGATAATGCCGCCAAAACAAAATTAGTTTTTTTATCAAGCAATATTTCTACGGATGAGTTTCCTTTTGTGAAACCCTATATTATAAAACAAATTTTAAACATAAAAGTCGGGATTGTCGGGATAACTGATCCTTACGCGAGGCAGAAGCTGGAGGGCTCCAAAATTATCGAGCCAATTATAGCGCTTAAAAAATCAGTTGAAGAATTAAAAAAAATTCCTGTTAATATTATTGTGCTTTTAAGTTATTTGCCCCAGAAGGACACTCTTGATTTGATTAGCGCTGTGAAAGGCGTAGATATCGTTATTTTACAGGATTCTTTTTCAAAAGAAGAGGGGATTTCTTCTTTTGAAAAAATAGCTAATACGTTATTTTTAAGGAGCTCTTGGCAGGGGCGCAGGTTAGGCAGGGCAACCATTACTTTAAAGGATAATAAGCTAGTAAAATATGAGATAGAAACTCTGCGTCTTTCGGACAAAATACAGGATGATCCAGAGGTTCTTTCTTTATTGCCGCGTTGTTTTCAGGATACCAATTGTAAGAAAGATGGCCTTGCTGGAACGTGCCATAATCCGGGGAAATTAGATTCTCGTTGTTCATTTGAAGAATCAGGTAAGGTTAATCTTTTGATTATTACCCCAAAGAATTGCAGGGTATGCGATACGCAAACACCGATTAAAGCCTTAAAAAGGGATTTCCCCAATTTAATTGTTTCTTATGAATATTATCCCGGGGAAAAGGCGCAGGACCTTATTAAGAAATTTTCTATATCAAGCCTGCCTGCCTATTTTTTAGGTAAAGAAGTTGATAAGGAGAAAAAATTTGAAGATCTTAAACGTAATTTAGAGGTAAAAGGCGATTTTTATATGTTGAAGCCGGAATTCAGCGGTATTTCCCAATTTATCAGCAGGTTAAAAATAAATAAAAAATTAGATTTATTTATAAGTTTATTTGATGAAGATGCCGCGGGATTATTAGATACAGCAAGGGAGTTTGATCCCCAGATTCATTTTCTGGCGGTTGAAAATGAAAATGGATTTGACGCGCAAAGAGGCGCTTTTGAGACTGAAGAGTGTTTACGCGCGGTATGCGTACAGAAGTATTATCCGCAAAGGTTTTGGAATTACATAAGTTGCCGGGCGCAAAATTCTAAAAGTTCCTGGTGGGATGATTGTATCGGAGCCGGTATGGATTTAAGTGAGGTAAAGGCGTGCGCCAGGGGCAGTGAAGGGAAAAATCTTTTAAGGAAGAATATCGAACTTAACAGAGAACTAAGAGTTATGTTTGGCCCGGCGTATCTTGTGGATAATCAGGAAATATTTTCCACAAAAGCCGTGCCGTCGAAGGAGGAATTGAGGAAGATTATAAAGAAGCAGTAGAGACGAGGCATTCAGACTGTGTCACGATGTCATTACGAGCCGAAGGCGAGTAATCTTAAAAATATTTCTCGTTGGAAAAAGATTGCCACGGCTTCCTTTGGAAGCCTCGCAATGACACAAAAGTGGAGTTATGACACAGTCCTATCAGTGTAATTGTTTAATAAATATTATGCGAGGTGAAATATGACAGACAAACCAAAAATTTATATTATCGATGTGACTAACCGCGACGGGGTTCAGACTTCACGGATATGTCTTTCTAAACTGCAGAAGACAATGCTCAATCTTTATTTAAATGAAATGGGGGTGTCTCAATCGGAATTTGGTTTTCCGGTTACACGCCATGAAACAAATTATTTAAACGCTAATTTAGAGTTGGCAAAAATTGGCGCGCTTTTTCCTATAAAATTAAGCGGTTGGTTAAGGGCAACTAAGGAAGATGTTGATACCGCTTTTAAATTTGTAGAGGGGCTTAAATATGTGAATCTTTCTATTTCTACATCTGACCAGATGATTACGCATAAGTTTAAAGGAAAACTTGATCATCAGTCGGTGATAAAAGAAATGATGGAAGCGGTGAGGGAAGCGGCTAAATTAGGCGTTGAGCTTATCGGTGTAAACGCGGAAGACGCCTCACGCACGAGGTTAGAGTATTTAATTGAGTTTGCTATGAGCGCCAAGGAAGCGGGGGCGCACAGGATTCGTTATTGCGATACTTTGGGCTGCGACACTCCTTTTACAATGTATGAGAGAATAAAACTTTTAGCTGAAGCGGTTAAGCTACCTATTGAGGTTCATTGCCATAATGATTTGGGGTTGGTTGTGGCAAATTCAATCGCGGGCGCGAGGGCGGCAAATGACGCTGGATGCGACGCCTATATTAATACTTGCGTTAATGGCATGGGTGAGCGCGCAGGCAACGCGGATTTGATTTCTGTAATTTTGGCTATAAAATATGGAAACGCGATGCAAGAATATCAACTTGATGAAAGAATAAGGTTAAAAGTTGCTTGGCGAATTTGTAAATATGCCTCTTATGCCTTTGGCGTGCCTATACCTATAAATCAGCCTGGGATAGGCGCGAACGCTTTCGCGCATGAATCAGGAATTCATGCTGATGGGGCGCTTAAAGACAGGCGTAATTATGAGCTATATGATTTTGAGGAATTAGGCCGCGGCGAGCCGGAGATAATTGAGACAGGACGTCAAATTACTACAGGAGAATATTCTGGAATTAAGGGTTTTAGAAATGTTTATGATAAAATAGAGGTTGCTTTTAAAGATAACGCCGAAGCGGCAGAGGTATTGGAATTGGTTAGATATGCCAATGTTCATAATCAGAAACCTTTAGTTGAAGATGAGCTAAAATTTATCGCGAAGTATCCGGATATCGCGCGTAAGATATTTACGATGAGTCCGTAATCAACGTATAGCGGTTAGCGTATAGTGGGTCTGTTGCGAAATGTATTAAAACCGTCATTCCGGCGAAAGCCGGAATCCAGGGATCATAAAGCTCGACGACAAAAACTTCTGGATTCCCCGGTCAAGCCGGGGAATGACAATTTGAAGGCATTTCGCAACAGACCCATAGTGTGGAGTATGGCTAAACGCTATCCGTTAAACGCTAAAAATATGAATACAATAATCGTCGGTGCGCAATGGGGAGATGAAGGAAAAGGTAAGATAATTGATATCTTATCTAAGGAAGTAGATTTGATTGTTCGTTTCCAGGGAGGTAATAACGCTGGACACACCGTAGTCACCCAGGAATTTAAAGAATATATATTTCATCTTATTCCTTCAGGAATCCTGCACAAAGGAAAAATCTGCTGTATCGGTAACGGCGTGGTGGTTGATCCGAAAGTACTACTGCAAGAGATAAATGATTTAAAGCGAGTCGGTATTAATATTAGTAATCGTTTTAAGATTTCGTCGCTTGCTCATGTGATTCTACCGTATCATAGGATCTTAGATCAATTGCGCGAGACAAAAAGAAAACATAAGATAGGAACTACCGGAAGAGGCATCGGGCCTTGTTACGCCGATAAGATTATTCGTTGCGGCATAAGGATGATCGATCTTTTGAATCCGCGTGTTCTTCGCGAGAAATTATTGGATAATCTAAAGGAAAAAAATGAGATTTTTAAGAAAGTTTATCAGCATTCGGGATTTGATTTCTCTTCCATTTATAAAGAGTATTTAAATTACGGTAAGATATTTTCACACTACATTTGTAACACCTCTTTGTTATTGAATAAAGCTATAGAACTTAAAAAAGATATTCTTTTTGAAGGCGCGCAAGGAACATTTTTGGATATTGATTTTGGAACGTATCCTTTTGTGACGTCGTCTTCAACAACCGCGGGCGGCGCTTGCATTGGCACGGGGGTATCTCCGGTAAAAATTAATAAGGTTGTGGGTGTGGCAAAGGCATATACTACCAGGGTTGGCGAGGGGCCTTTCCCCACGGAATTTTGCGCTGAATTTGCCAAAGTTATGCGTGAAAAAGGAAATGAATTTGGCGCTACCACAGGCAGGCCCAGGAGATGCGGTTGGCTTGATTGCGTGATGGTAAAAGAAGCAGTAATGCTGAATGGAATTTCAGAGTTAGTGATAATGAAATTGGATGTTTTGGATGGATTAAAAAGCATAAAAATATGCGTTGCTTATAAATATAAAGGTAAGAAATTCAAGGAATTTCCTCAAGATTTAGAGGTTTTGCAAAACGTTGAGCCGGTGTATAAGGAAATGGCCGGTTGGCCTATTTACGCGAGTAAACCAAGGGTTTATCAAGACTTGCATCCAAATGCCAGGGCGTATTTAAATAGGATGCAGGATTTAGCCGGCGCTAAAATCAGCATGGTCTCCGTGGGTTCAGCCAGGCAGGATACGATAGTTGTTTAACAGGAATTACCACGAATTGTGTAATGAAATTTATACTTGACTAAACTCATTGATTGTGTTACAGTTAAGTTTCACTTTGAAAATTTCCAAAAATATAGTCTTTTACGAAATTCGTTCGAGGCTATTAGTTAGGCATAATTTATAGTTATGCCTAAAAATTATATTAGGAGGCGTAATTTATGAAAGTAAAATTTTTTAGAATGATGGTTATAGCATTTTTATCAGTAGCTCTTAGCGGGTGTACATTTATTTTTCAAAAAGGAAGGCGTTCAGATATTCAAAAAATTGAAGAGTTGTCCGCGCGATTGGATGAACTAGAACAAGCAAAGAGACTTCTTGAGGGAAGGCTTAAGAATGAAATTCAGGAAAAGTCAGTAAGGGTGGATATGTCAGAAAGAGGCTTAGTGATTACTGTGTTAGGCGATCTTTTATTTGATTCAGGAAAAGCGGAAATTAAAAATGAGGCTTATCAGGTGCTTACTAAAGTAACTAAGGTTTTGAAAGAGAACGTGTCAGATTTTAATGTGAGGATAGAAGGACATACGGATAATCAGCCTATTCAGAGTTCCGGGTGGAAAACAAATTGGGAACTTTCCACAGCTCGGGCATTGAGCGTTTTACATTATACGGTTGATAATGGAGGAATTCTACCAGGGCGCCTGTCCGCGGTTGGCTATGGTGAATTTCATCCGGTCGCGTCTAATGACACAAAGGATGGCCGCCAATTAAATCGCAGGGTTGAAATTGTAATTTTGTCTAAGGACAGCAAAGCAAAAGAAGCAGCGCAAAGCATTAGGGAGCCGCGGGAAAATCTTAAGTAAATTATGAAACTTTCATGCCCCGCTTTGGTGGGGCACCAATAAGAATGAAAATCGTGTTGTTTTGACGCATTGATTTTAAACGAGTCGCGGAGATTTTTAAGTGAGAAAGGGTGGGCAAGCCCGCCCCTACGCGGCAAAACACGTAGGAATTATGTAGCGATTCGCGTAGGGGCGGGCTTGCTCGCCCAAAATAGAATTCACAAGATGATTTTTAAACGAGTCGCGGAGATTTTCAGGTGAAAAATAGAATTATTTTAATACTAGCTATATTGAATGTAATATTTTTTGTGTCAACCTTAAAGTCGTGTAGTAATACATTTTTGCAAAAGGCTAGCCGGGATAGGGAAATGGGTTTAAGACTTGATTTAGAAGAGAAGGTGAATAAAATTTCTCAAGAAAAAACAATTTTACAGGAAAGCTTGAGGACAAGAGAGAGCGAGTTAGAGGAAGAAAAGATCGGCGGCCAGGCAATAAAAAAGGCCCTGGTGCAGGAGCAATTGGTCAATCAGAGTCTTAAAGATGAAATTCAAAAGATAAGTAAGCTAAGGGAAACTCTTGAGGAAGACCTCAAAGAAGCATTGAACGTTCACAAAGCTGAAAAATCTAAAAAATAGTAATGAGTTAGTTGCTTTAGCAATAAGAAAATAATATAAAAGGAGGCAGGAGTAACAAGTTTTTTGGAAAAGGGGTAGTGCCCCTTTTTTTTTTATGGTACAGGAAAGTATAAAACTTTCCTGTACCACTGCGAAAATTGCCCCTCAAGGTTGTTAATGGAGGCAATTTTCTTGTTAAGATATCCTATAATAGAGAAGCAATAAGGATGTCTGATTATATTAGGAGGTAGAAATGGTTATATTTCGCAAGATTAAGGAAAAAATAAAAGAATTAGTAGAGAGAAAAACCAAACCAAAGGAAATTAAACCAAAGGAAATTAAGCCAAAAAAGGTAAAGGAAATTAAACCAAAAAAGGTAAAAGCAGAAAAGATAAGAGCAGGCGAAGAAGCTGTTTTGCCAGAAGCAAAAGAAACGGTTTTTAATGAAGAGCAATTAGCAATAGAAAAAGCAAAGTATTCTCGTCCGGAAGTAGTTAAGCCAAAGCGTGTCTTGCCCCAAGAGTTACCTGATAGATATGATTATGATAAAATTATACTGCAGGTGCGTGATTTGTGGTGGCTTCATGCTTATTGGGAGATTAGGGGAACAACCATTGAAAAGCTAAAAAATGAGTTCAGAGATGAATTCTATAAAGCAAAGCGTGTTTTACGTGTTTATGATATAAGTAATATTGTATTTAATGGCCAGAATGCGCATGGTTTTTTTGATGTCCAGGTTAGTGATTATTCCAGTAGTTGGTATATTGATACTGGCGGCCCGGGAAAATCTTGGGTTGTGGATTTTGGTTTATTGCTGTCTGATGGAAGATTTGTTACTATCATACGTTCAAATATAGTTCATACGCCAGTAGAAGGCCCATCATGGATTACTGATGAGGAGTGGATGATTCCTGATGAGATGTTCGCGCGGCTTTATGGCATGGGTTTCGGGTTAGGTCAAAGTTCTCCGGTAGGTAAAGCATGGCAGGAGAGGATTAAAAAGGCTCTTTTTTCCGGTGTTTTTGCTTCGCCTGGAATGGCTTCTATGGGCAGTCCGGTAAAAAAGATGCCGGGGGAAAAGGAAAGGAAATTTTGGCTTGTAGTTGACTGTGAATTGATTGTTTATGGCGCCACTGAGCCAGATGCTAAGGTGACTGTTCAGGGCAGGCCTATAACGTTAAGGCAGGATGGGACTTTTTCATTACGTTTTGCTCTTCCTGATGGAAAGCAGGTTATACCCGTTAAAGCTGTATCAAGCGATTCTATCGAAGAACGCACTATTACACCCACAGTTAACAGAGAGACAAAAAGCAGTATCTTGGTTAAAGAAGAAGTAACAAAATAGTAACGGATTGTTTGAAATCAATTTCGCAATAGTCTCACAATACATATTATATTATGCATAAAGGATATCTAAGTTTAGTATTGCACGGCCACCTTCCTTTTGTTCGTCATCCTGAACACGAGGATTTTTTAGAAGAGGATTGGCTTTATGAGGCAATAACAGAGACGTATATTCCTCTGATTTGGGTCTTTGAAAATTTATTGGCTGATAAGGTAGATTTTCGTTTGACGATGACTTTAAGTCCAACGCTTCTTTCTATGTTAACTGATTCTTTGCTTCAAGAGCGTTATTTAAAACATATAAATGAGCTTATTGAGCTTGCGCATAAGGAAATAGAAAGGACTACTTGGCAGTCGGATTTTCAGTGCTTGGCAATAATGTATTTGAATCAATTTTGTAAGGCTCGCGACACTTTTTTAAGGTACAATCGTAATTTAACCGTTGCTTTTAAAAACTTTCAAGATGCCGGAAAATTAGAGATTATTACCTGTGGAGCGACTCATGGATATTTTCCGTTTATGGATGTTTGCCGTGAATCAGTCAGGTCGCAGGTTAAAGTAGCTGTGAGCCATTATGAAAGTATATTTGGCAGGAAGCCAAGGGGTATATGGTTACCCGAATGTGGTTATCATCCGGGACATGATGAAATTCTAAAAGAAGCGGGCCTGCGTTATTTTTTTACTGATTCTCACGGAATTTTGCATGGCACACCCAGGCCAAAATATGGTGTATTTGCTCCGGTTTACTGTAAAGGTACAAGTGTCGCTTGTTTCGCGAGGGACTTAGAGTCATCTAAGCAGGTCTGGTCTTCGGTTGAAGGTTACCCGGGAGATTATAATTACCGTGAGTTTTATCGTGATATAGGATTTGATTTAGAGTTTGAGTATATAAAGCCCTATATTCATCCCGACGGAATAAGAATAAATACAGGGATGAAGTATTATCGTATTACTGGAACATCTTGTCAAAAGGAACCCTATAACGTGGAGCGGGCTAGAGCTAGAGCCGCGGAACACGCGGGCAATTTTCTATTTAATCGCCAGAAACAAGTGGAATATCTTTATGATTTTATGCAGAAGAAGCCTATTCTTGTTTCTCCTTATGACGCGGAGTTGTTCGGCCACTGGTGGTATGAAGGCCCGATGTGGTTAGATTTCCTGATTCGAAAAATCGCGTTTGATCAAGACGAAATACGTTTGATTACCGCGTCAGAATATTTGGCGGAGAATCCCAGAAATCAGGTAGTGGCGCCTTCTTTGTCAAGTTGGGGCTGGAAGGGTTACAGCGAGATGTGGCTTCAGGGGACAAATGACTGGATTTATCGGCACCTGCATACTGCTTCAGGGCGGATGGCGGAATTAACAAAGGGCTTTCCTGACGCGCGAGATTTGTTAAGGCGCGCGTTAAATCAGGCTTTACGCGAACTTTTACTCGCGCAGAGTTCTGATTGGGCGTTTATTATGGGTACAGGCACTCATGTTGATTACGCGGTTCGGCGCACTAAAGAGCATCTTCTCTGTTTTAATCGTTTATGCGAAGACATAAAATCAAATTCCATTGATCAGGAATGGCTTTCCGAGATTGAACGTAAAGATAACATATTCCCCAATATAGATTATAGAGTGCACCAATAAGAAGCGGATAGCGGATAGAAAAACTATACGCTAGCCGCTATCCGCTATCCGCTAAAACGTGATTGATAAGAGTAATATCCCTAAGCACGTCGCTATAATAATGGATGGTAATGGGCGCTGGGCAAAAGAAAAAGGTTTTAGCCGCGTCATTGGTCATCATGAAGGCGCGAAAAGGGTTAAGGAAATTGTAAAAGCAGCGATTGAATCAGGGGTAGAGGCAGTTACCTTTTTTGCTTTTTCAACTGAAAACTGGAATAGGCCAAAATACGAAATACGCATGCTCATGCGTTATCTTGGCAACTTTTTGGATAAAGAAATTGAGCAGTTAAGCAAAGATAATATTCGTTTTTTGGTAATCGGCAGGCCTGAGCCCATGCCTAAATATATATTAGAAAAAATTAGAAAGGCCCAAGAGAAGACCCAAAATAATAAGGCCTTGACAATGGTTTTGGCATTAAATTATGGCTCAAGGCAAGAGATAGTGGATGCGGCAAAAAGATTTGCTGAAAATGTTCTCCGCGGGCAGGTTAACGCGAACGATCTTGATATCGAAGGGTTTAATAGTTATTTTTATACCGCGAATTTGCCTGATCCGGATCTCCTGATACGTACCAGCGGTGAAATGCGCTTGAGTAATTTTTTACTCTGGCAGCTTTCTTACGCGGAGTTATATTTTGTGAAAAAATATTGGCCGGATTTTAAGCGCCAGGATTTTCAGGAAGCAATCCTTGAGTATCAAAAAAGGGAAAGACGGTTTGGGGGAGTGCAGAGGGGGATAAATGATGATAAAGAGAATAATTAGCGGATTTTGGATTGTAAGCATTGTTATTGCCTCTCTTTTAATTGATTGGTGGTATAATTTCCGGATTTGCGATCTGGTAGTTATTGCTCTTATTGTTTTGGGTTTACGCGAGTTTTTCCGCATGCTTGAGCACAAAGGCATAGCCACTTATAAATATTTTGGTATTTGTATGGGCGCGATAATCCCTATTTCCATAATGCTGCAATTTGAGCTTACTAAAAAATGGGAATTTCTTTTTATAGTTATAGCGCTTTTATTTTTAATTCTTATGCAGTTTAAGCGCAGGGAGAGCGCTGGTGTAACTATAGGCGTATCTACAACCCTGTTTGGCATATTTTATGTTTCTTGGTTTTTTAGTTTTTTGCTTAAGATAAAATACTTAAATCATGGTTTGGGTATCTTGAGCTCGATATTATTGATCACAAAATTAGGAGATATTGGCGCGTATTTTATAGGCAGCCGCTTTGGAAAAATTCCTCTCCTGCCGCATATCAGCCCCAAGAAAACAGTTGAAGGGGCTGTCGGGGGGTTATTCTTTAGTGTCCTTGGCGCCTGCCTTAGTAAACCATTTTTGAGTTTTTCATATCCGCACCTGATATTTTTAGGGATTTCTCTTGGAATAA
Organism: Omnitrophica bacterium GWA2_41_15; assembly: GCA_919901915.1. Taxonomy (GTDB): domain Bacteria; phylum Omnitrophota; class Gorgyraeia; order Gygaellales; family Profunditerraquicolaceae; genus CAKKQB01. Next base: position 54,327 of record CAKKQB010000028.1, on the reverse strand, counting down.
TCGGGCAGTTGGGGGATTTGTCAGAGTCTTTGATAAAACGGGATTGTCAGATAAAGGATTCAGGCGATTTACTGCCGGGTATGGGCGGGATTTTGGATGAAATAGATAGTTTATTGTTTACCGCGCCGGTATTTTATTTTTATATGAGCAGTATTGTAAGGTAAATGTAAGAGGCTGAGCGTATAGCGGATAGCGGATAGAAAAACTATACGCTATACGCTAAAGTATTAGTTTGAGTTTTGCTATGAAGAATATTACTATATTAGGCTCCACTGGTTCCATAGGTCAGAATGCTTTAGAAGTTGTAAGGCATTTTCCCTCGGAATTCCATGTAGTGGGTTTAAGTACGAATTCTAATGTTGATATTTTAGAAAGACAGATAAAGGAATTTAAACCTCTTTTTGCCGCTGTAATAGATTTAAAGGCGGCTAAAAAATTGGAATCCAGATTAAGTTGCAAAACCAAAATCTTCGCGGGTAATGAAGGTCTTAATTTTTTGGTTTCGGAAAAAAAGGTAGATAGGATTTTGCTCGCGATAAGCGGCTCAGCCGCGTTGATGCCTTTATTAAAAGCCCTTGATTGCGATAAGCAGGTTGCGTTAGCCAATAAAGAGGCGTTAGTTATGGCAGGGCCTTTAATAGCCCAAAGAGCTAAGAATCGCTTTAAAAGGATAATTCCAGTGGATAGCGAAACTTGCGCGATTTGGCAATGCCTGGAAGGAAAGAATAAGGATGATTTAAAAAATATTTATTTAACAGGTTCAGGAGGCCCCTTTAGAAACGCGAGTAAAAGACAATTAAAAGACGCGTCTGTCAGCAAAGTCTTAAAGCATCCCAAGTGGAAGATGGGGAAAAAGATAACCGTTGATTCCGCGACATTAATGAATAAGGGTTTAGAACTTCTTGAGGTTATGTTTTTATTTGGAGTGTCATTAGAAAAAATTAAGATTCTTATACATCCTGAATCCGTAATTCACTCTATGGTTGAATTTATTGATGGAACTTATCTGGCGCAGTTATCCGCTACGGATATGCGCCTGCCTATACAGTACGCGCTTTCTTATCCGGAAAAATTACCAAGCTCGTTTCTTGGAATAGATTTTTATAAATTAAAGGAGTTGCATTTCGAGAGGCCGGATTTTAAGAAATTTCCTTGTTTGGAGCTTGCTGTTCAGGCCGCGTCTAGTTTAGGAACTATGCCTTGCGTCTTAAATGCCGCTAATGAGGTTTGTGTGGCGGCATTCCTAAAAAATAGGCTTGAGTTTTTGGCTATCGCGAAAGTCATCAGGATGACTCTTGATGCGCACCGTAATATTACTAAACCCGATTTAGGCGATATTTTAGAAGCGGATATTTGGGCCCGAGAGAAAGCTAGGAGGATTATAGGATGATTACCTTTATTATTTTTTTAACAATTTTAAGCGTTTTAATTTTTGTCCATGAATTTGGGCATTTTATTGCCGCCAGGAAAGTGGGTGTCAGGGTTGAGAATTTTTCTTTGGGTTTTGGGCCGCAAATATTAAAAAAGAAAAAAGGCCATACTGAATACAGCATTAATTTAATACCCTTGGGTGGTTACGTTAAGATGGCAGGAGATGACCCTGAAGAATACAGCGGTCAGAGCTATGAGTATTTTTCAAAACCAGTAGGAAAACGTTTCTGGATAATTTCAAGCGGCGCCTTGTTGAATTATATATTAGGATTTTTGTGTTTTTGGTTTATATTTTTTGTTGGCTACCCTACGCTTACTACTAAAGTAGGCGGCCTTATTGATGGTTTTGGGGCAAAGAAGGCAGGGATAGAAGCCGGTGATACGATTATCGCCATAGATAATCAAAAGGTGGAATATTGGGAGGACTTAACAAAAATTATTTACAACAAAAAAGAAACTGCTAATGTTTTGCTTTCAGTTGCTAGGGGCAATGAGGTTCGTAAAATAGATGTTACTATAAGAGAAAAACACTTAGATGGCACTTTGGGCGCGAAACAGAAGGTAGGCCTGCTTGGCATAACCCCTGATTATAATGACGCGGTTGTGGTAAGGCATGGTTTTTTTAAGGCTTTTTTGTTAGCTGTAGATAAGACCTGTTACCTGACGGAGATGACATATAAAGGGCTTTGGAGAATTTTTACGGGCCGCGTATCGTTTCGTGAATCAGTAACCGGCCCGCTGGGAATGTTTATCATAACCTCAAAGGTTGCCTCGCAGGGGATAATCGCAATCTTAAATTTGGTGGGGTTGATAAGCGTGAGCCTGGCGATATTTAATCTTCTTCCGTTTCCTGTGTTAGATGGCGGGCACATTTTGTTCTTAGGCATTGAAAAAATAAGGGGCAAAACATTAAATCTTAAGCTTGAGCGCGTTATTACGCAAATTGGAGTTGTGATGATTGTTTTTTTCGCCTTATTCGTAACTTATAACGATATATTAAAATTGTTTGGGGATAAGATAGCTAAATTGTTTAAGTGAAGATTACATAATTTAACATAGTGGTGTTTATGGTAATTAAAAGACGCAAATCCAGAATTATAAAAATTGGTAATATAGAAATTGGCGGCGCGAACCCCATTGCTATTCAGTCAATGGCTAAGGTCAAAACTTCTGATATAGAAAAGACAGTTAGACAGCTTAAAGAATTAGAAAGCGCTGGTTGTGAAATAGTCCGTTTAGCAATAAAAGACAGCCTTGACGCGCGGGCAATTAAAAGAATTAAACTAAAGGTAAAATTGCCGATAGCCGCGGATATTCATTTTAATTGGCGTTTGGCGCTGGAGGCAATTGATAATGGCGCGGATAAAATTAGGTTGAATCCCGGAAATATTTATAAGCAAGATCAGATTAAAGAAATAGTTAGGGCAGCGAAAATTAACCATATTCCTATAAGGGTGGGGGTGAATTCGGGATCGTTATCGGTTAGCCGGTTAGCCGGTTTGCTGGTTTGCCGGTCACAAGCGGATAAAATGGTTAAAAGCGCGTTAGATTATGTAAAAATTTTAGAAAGATTTAAATTCCACGATATTGTTATTTCTCTTAAGGGGTCGGATATTTTAGATACTGTAGAGGCGTATCGTAAAATAGCTAAGCTAAGCGACTATCCTTTACATTTAGGCCTTACCGCGACAGGCGCTTCGTATAATGGAGGGATAAAATCCAGCATTGCGTTAGGGGCTTTGTTGATGGATGGAATAGGTGATACAATAAGGGTATCGCTTACTGATGAGCCAAGGCAAGAAATCAAGGCAGCCAGAGCCATTTTAGAATCTTTGGGTTTGAGATGTTTTGGCCCTGAGATTATAAGTTGTCCTACCTGCGGCCGTTGCGGGGTGGATTTAGTTAAGATAATAAAAGAATTAGAAAATTCGTTATCCCGTTATCCCGTTATCCCGTTATCCCGTTTAACAGGCAAACAGGCTAACAGGTTAACCGGCAAACCGATTAAAGTGGCTGTAATGGGCTGTGAGGTTAATGGCCCGGGAGAGGCAAGGCAGGCGGATATTGGGATCGCTTTTGGTAAGAAGATGGGGGTGTTGTTTAGTAAGGGCAAATTGATAAAAAAAGTTTCTTTTGATAAATGTGTTGATGCTTTGTTAGAAGGGATACAGGTGAAGAAATGATTAAAAAATTAAAAAAAGAAATAAGACAGAAGCTTCTGGAGCAATATAGCGGTATATTCTGTGAAGAAAAAGTAGACAAAGAGGGATTAGGAAAGGTTATAGGGCGAATTCTAGGAGAAATCGTTTCTCGCGAACGCGCGATAATATCGGATGGAGATAAAGACAAAGTAATTTCTGACTTGGTTAATGAATTAGCTGGTTACGGCCCGGTAGAAAACATTATGAATGATCCAAGCGTAACTGAGATTATGATTAATGGGCCAAAAAAGATTTATATTGAAAAAAATGGTAAAAAGATATTGTCCAATCTTATATTTGATGATGAACAGCAATTAAGGTGTTTAATATATAAAATGTTGGCGCCTACGCGGCGCAGGGTGGATGAGCTTTCTCCTTACGTAGATGTATCTCTTAAGGATGGCTCGCGCGTGAATATTATTATTCCGCCTTTAGCAGTGGACGGAATTGTTGTAACAATAAGAAAATTCCTGAAAGAAATAATAACCGTTGAAGATTTAATTAAGCTTGGCACGTTAGATAATCGAATGGCGGATTTTTTAATCGCTTGCATAAGAGCAAAAGTAAATGTTCTGTTTGCCGGGGCAACCGGTTCTGGTAAAACCACAACGCTGGGCGTGCTTTCGAGCTATATCAGTAATGATGAGCGCGTTGTTACTATTGAGGATGTTGCGGAGTTGCATTTAAAACAGGAGCACGTGGTAAGGCTTGAAGCGAGAGGTTCGAATATAGAGGGTAAAGGCGAAATAACGATAGGAGATCTTTTTAGGAATTCTTTACGTATGCGGCCGGGAAGGATAATTCTTGGTGAAATCAGAAGTTCAGAGGCCTTGGATATGCTTCAGGCATCGTGCTCCGGTCACAGTGGTTCTTTGGCAGTTTTGCACGCTAATTCTCCCCGGGAGGCTGTTTACCGGATTGAAACAATGGTGCTTACGTCAGGACTGCCGATTAACTTGGATGCAATATATAGGCAGTTTGTGGCGGCAGTCCATCTTATTATCCAGCAGGAACAGTTAGTGGATGGCTCAAGGAAGATTACTCATATTACGCAAATAAACGGTTTAAAAGACGGACAGATTGTTTTGGAAGATTTATTTACATATGCAATAGAGAATGTAGGTTCTGATAAGGAAGTTAAAGGTAGGTTTAAGGCTTCAGGAATAATCCCCGTGTTTTATTCTTTGTTTGAAAAGAGAGGTATAGAGTTGTCGAAAGAGATTTTTAGCGAGGCATAAAAATAGTGAATAGCATAAACTAATCACTCTCGAACGAAGCGAGGAAAAATGTATTGGTCAAAAACTTTTATACCAACTTTAAAAGAGAATCCGCAGGAAGCTGAATCTATAAGCCATAAATTGCTTTTGCGCTCTGGGCTTACGCGCATGCTTATCGCTGGCGCTTATTCTTATTTACCTTTAGGCTATAGGGTATTGAATAATATTCAAAAGATAATCCGGCAGGAGATGGAATCTTGCGGCGCGAGCGAATTATTACTGCCGGCATTGCAGCCGTTAGAATTATGGCAGAGGTCAGGCCGCGATAAAACTTTAAATGATGTAATGCTAAAATTTATTGACAGAAAGGGTAGGAAACTTTGTTTAGGCCCGACCCACGAAGAGGTTATCACGGATTTAGTAAAAAACTGCGTGTCTAGTTACAGGCAGCTGCCTTTAATTTTATATCAGCTCCAGACAAAATTTCGCGATGAGCTTCGTCCGCGGTTTGGCTTGATTAGGGCGTGCGAATTTATTATGAAGGATGCGTATAGTTTTGATAAAGATGAAGATGGATTAGATAAAAATTATCAGGCAATGCATAGCGCTTATCAGAAGATATTTAAAAGATGCGGCCTTAATTTTCTTGTTACAGAAGCTGATTCTGGCGTGATGGGCGGGAATATTTCACATGAGTTTATGGTTCCGGCTCAAGACGGAGAGGATGTAGTTAGGGTATGCCCTAAATGTGAAGCAGTAAAGACAAACACTTTGCCTTTACCGGAGCTTGAAGATGACCACAAACCAGCAGGTAGTGGTTTGGCTTCCAATAGCCAAAGCCAAGATGATAATTGCGCCAAATGCGGCACTAAGACGCAAGAGCTTAATACTATTGAAGTAGGGCATATTTTTAAGCTGGGAACTAAATATACAACGATGTTGGGAGGAAATTTTCTTGATGCTGACGGAAAGCTTAAACCTATAATTATGGGTTGTTACGGAATAGGCGTTTCGCGGTTGATTTCCGCGGTAATTGAGCAAAATTATGATACCGCTGGTATTGTCTGGCCGGATGAAATTGCTCCTTATAAAATTATTATTTTGCCTCTGGATGTAACGGAGAAAAAGATTTTTGGGAGCGCGGTAGAAATTTATAATGAGCTTAAGCGCGAGGGGTTTGATGTTTTGTTAGATGACCGTGATGAGCGCGCAGGCGTTAAATTTAAAGACGCGGATCTTTTGGGAATTCCTTTACAGTTAATAGTGGGTAAGGAATTTTTGAAAAGTAATACCATAGAATTAAAGGTGCGCCGCGGCGGCGAAAAGATTATTAAGCCGAGAGAAGAAATAATTCCGTATCTTGCGAAGCGTGAAGCGTTGTTCGTGAAGCGAACGACGAACGACGAAATACGGTAGCACAAGAAAATGGATAAGCGGGAAAATATTGATGAATTAGAGAGGTTAATTGGAGATTATTTAAAAAATCAAGGGTTTGATTTAGTAGACCTTATTTATAGATATGAAGGAAGAGGCCTGTTTTTAAAGATTTTGGCAGATAGGCAGCAAGGCGGCATAAATTTAGATGATTGCGCTTTTCTTAATAGTAATGTCGGTAGGATCTTAGAAGAAAAAGGTATTTTAGGGGAAGGATGTGTTTTAGAAGTATCTTCGCCTGGCCTGGATAGGCCGCTTAAAACGAAAAATGATTTTTCGCGTTGCGTAAACAAAAGAGTAAGAGTTTTTCTTCATGAATGTGTAAATGACAAGCAGGAGTGGGTTGGCCAAATTTTGCGCGTGGAAGATAATACCGTGTGTATCAGGGTTTTGGAAGAAGAATTACAAATACCATTGTCCAAGATTATAAATGCAAAACAGGTTATTTAATAAAGAATCAAATAGCAAAAGAAGAATGTTTTAGCGTTTAGCGGATAGCGTTTAGCGGATAGGTTAGATTTTACTATCCACTATACGCTCTGCGCTATACGCTCGACGTCTTGATTTTTGCATTAAAGTAAGGGGTGTTTAAAATGAGCCAGGAATTGTTAGCTATAATTGAACAGTTGGAAAGAGAAAAAGGAATAAAAAAAGAGATTCTTGTTGAGGCGGTAGAAAGCGCGCTCTTAAGCGCTGCCAGGAAAGCGCTTGGCATTAAATTCGATGAAGAGCTAAAAGTGGAGTTGGAAGCTGTTACCGGCAAGATCAGGGTTTTTAGAAATAAAGAGGAAGTTACTTCTTTAGACTTTGGCCGCATCGCGGCTTCCGCGGCGCGCCAGGTAATAATTCAGAAAATTAGAGAGGCAGAAAAGGATGTTGTTTTTAATGAGTTTCAAAGTAAGGCCGGCGAGATTGTCAGTGGTACGGTTTATAGGTTTGAAAAGGGGAATATTATTATTGATCTTTTAGGCAGGGCTGAAGGCGTCCTGTCTAAATACGAACAGTCGCCTAAAGAAGAGTTTAAGCAAGGCCAGCGCATACGTTCTTATATTTTGGAAGTAAAAAAAGAAATTAAGGGGCCTCAGATTGTTCTGTCCCGCGCGCACGTTAATTTTGTAAAAAAGTTGTTTGAAATGGAGGTGCCCGAGATATACGAAGGAATCGTAGAGATAAAATCTATAACGCGCCAGCCAGGGGAGCGCACTAAAATCGCGGTTTTATCAAAGAATGAAAAGGTTGATCCAGTGGGCGCTTGTGTAGGTATGCGCGGGAACCGTGTCCGAAATATTGTAAATGAATTGCAGGGAGAGAGAATTGATATTGTATATTTTAGTGATGATATCAAAGAGTATATTAAGGCGGCGCTTTCTCCGGCGCAGGTTTCCGAGATAAAATTAGATAAGGAAAAATTAAAGGCGGAGGTTATTGTGGCGCAAGACCAGTTGTCACTTGCTATCGGTAAGCAAGGGCAGAATGTGAGGCTTGCCGCGAAACTGATTGGCTGGGGGTTGGATATTCGCACAAAAGAAACCGCAAGTTCTGTCGCGCCAAAATTAGAAGAGAAGGCGCTGGAAAAGGAAGTAGTAATAGAAGAAGTTAAAGAAATAGAGGGAGCAGCTTTGGAAAACCTACCCGGAGCAGGGGAGAAGATTATTACGAGCCTTAAGGAAGCAGGGTTTAATTCGATGAAATCTCTTGCTGAAGCAAAAGTAGAGGATTTAATAAAACTCAAAGGTATCGCGAAAAAGAAGGCGGAGAAGTTGATAGAAGAAGCAAAGAAACTTTGTTTGGGTGTTTAAAAAATGGTTCTTTCATAATAAGGGTGGAAGAATTGGTGTAAAGGCATGGGAGAAAGGGGAAATAAAAAAACATCAATTGTCAGAGAAAAATTGATAGAATTTGTTTATAACAACAATCTGTCGGGACTATGGTATCTGGGCGGGCAAGCCCGCCCCTACGCGACGACGATGATTTACAGGGGTCATGTAACGACCTGTAGAGGCGGGCTTGCCCGCCCAGATACTTACGTAAATTAGATCTATGCTTATTACTTTAAACATGAAGGAACCAAGAAAAGGATAACTATGCTAAAAATTAAGAAAGAAAAAACAGTTCCTAAGGAAGAAGAAAAGGGCAAGATTAAAAAAATAACGCCGAAGATAAATTTGATTAAGAAGATTGTTAAGAAAATAATCAAACCTAAAGCTGATGCCGCGGCTAAAATTAAGAAGATAGTTGTTTCTAAACCGGTTAAAAAGGCTGAGATTAAGGCTGAGATTAAGGAAGTAAAGGTTGAGGCTAAGGAAATAAGGGCTAAGGAAATAAAGGCTAAGGCTAAGGTTGAGGTAGCTAAGGCTGAGGCTAAGGTTAAGGCTGAGACGGAGGTTAGGGTTGAGACTAAGGTTGAGGCTAAGGAAGTAAAGGCTGAGGTTGAGACTAAGGTTGAGGCTAAGGAAGTAAAGGCTGAGGTTGAGACTAAGGTTGAGGCTAATGTCGAGGCTAAGCCTGAGGTTAAGGAAGTAAAGACTGAGGCTAAGGTCGAGGCTAAGCCTGAGGTTAAGGTTGAGGCTAAGGTTGAGATAAAACCTGAGGCTAAGGTTGAGGAAGTAAAGGTTGAGGCTAAGGTTGAGGCTAAGGTTGAGATAAAGCCTGAGGTCAAGGTCGAAGCTAAGGTCGAGGCTCCTGTGGTTGAATTAAAAGAACTTGAGTTAGAGTTTCCTGTAATTGTTAAAAATTTGGCTGTAAAATTGCAGGAGAAGTTATCGGGTTTTATGAAGAGCCTTATGAATATGGGTGTTATGGCAAACATAAATCAGGTTTTGGATGAAGCTGTGGTGGTTAAAATTTGTCAGAAATACGGATATAAAATAAAGAAGGCCCTTAATAAAGAAGAGTTAGTTTTGCGCGCGCATGAAATAAAAGATTCAACTGATGATTTGCGGCATAAATTTCCAGTAGTGACTTTTATGGGGCATGTCGATCACGGTAAGACTTCTTTGTTAGACATTATAAGAAAGAGCAAGGTTGTGGATACCGAGCACGGTGGTATCACGCAGCATATTGGCGCTTACCATGTTATTTTAGAACACGGTGAAGTTACTTTTCTGGATACGCCTGGCCATGAAGCTTTTACTGCTATGCGTAGCCGCGGAGCAGGTGTTACTGATATAGTAGTTTTGGTGGTGGCCGCGGATGATGGTGTAATGCCTCAGACTCAGGAGGCAGTTGACCATGCCCGCGCGGCAGGCGTGCCTATAATTGTAGCTATGAATAAGGTTGATAAACAAGGGGCAGATATTGACCGGGTAAAAAAACAGCTTGCGGGGATGGATCTTACTGCTGAAGATTGGGGTGGTAAAACTATAATTGTTCCGGTATCAGCAAAGACAGGCCAAGGGATAGATGCGTTGCTTGAGATGATACTTCTGGAAGCTCAGATGTTAGAATTAAGATGTAATCCCAAAAGGCCCGCCTGCGGGGTAGTGATAGAAGCAAAGATTACTCCGGCAAAAGGCCCTGTTGCTACTCTTCTCGTGCAAAATGGCACACTGCGTTTAAATGAGAATATTATCGTAGGAAAATTTTATGGTAAAATCAGGGCAATGCTTAATGATCGCGGCCTGTCTATAACTGCCGCGCCTCCTTCTTACGCGGTTGAGGTTCTAGGCATAGCTGGTATCCCACAGGCAGGTGAACAATTTTTTGTAATTGAGGACGAGAATCAGGCAAAAGAATTAGCAGTTACGCGTTTAGAAAAGGAAAAACAGCAACATATGCAGGTGGTAAAAAGGATTAATCTTGAGGATTTACATGCTCAGATAGCGGAAGGAAAGCTTCAGGAATTAAAGTTGATAATTAAGACGGATGTGCAGGGTTCGCTCGAGGCGATAAAAGAAACTTTTAGTAAAATAGATACCGCGGAAATCAAATTGAATATAATACATGCTGGCGCGGGTGATATAAATACTTCTGATGTGGTATTAGCCGTGGCTTCGAATGCTCTTATCATGGGATTTAATGTTGTCGCGGATGATTTAGCCAAAAAACAGGCGGCTAAAGAGGGGATTGAGATAAAGATTTATAATATTATTTACGAATTGGTTAATGAGCTGAAAGCAGCGTTAGAGGGAATGTTGGAGCCTAAAATAAAGAAGGTTTTCTCAGGCAGCGCTGAAGTAAGAAAGGTTTTTAAATTATCAAAAGCGGGGACAATTGCCGGTTGCTTTGTTACTAAGGGTAAGATTACCCGGAATTGCCAGATTAATTTAGTAAGGAACGGGCAGGTTGTTTTTGAAGGTAAGCTTTCTTCGTTAAAGCGGTTTAAAGACGATGCGCGCGAAATCCTTGCTGATTTTGAATGTGGAATAAGCCTGGCAGGATTTGATCAGACTTTGGAAGGCGATGTGATTGAGGCGTTTGAGATTGAGAAAATAGCACGTAAATTATAAAAATATATTTGCCGGTTAACCGGCTAACCGGCAAACTGGCAAACCGGTTAACAACTGGCTAACAAATATGAAGAAACGTATTTTAAGCGGTATGCGCCCTACGGGTCCGTTGCATTTAGGTCATTTAGTTGGCGCGTTAGAAAATTGGCGGAAATTACAGGATGAATATGAGTGTTTGTTTATGGCGGCAGACTGGCACGCGTTTATGTCGGAATATGAGAATCCCGGGAATTTAAAGGGAAATATTATTGATAATGTAATTGATTGGCTTGCCTGCGGAATAGATCCTAAAAAATCAATTATTTTTGTTCAGTCGCGTATTAAAGAGCATTTAGAATTAAGTTTAGTTTTTTCTATAATTACCCCTTTGGGCCTGCTCGAAAGATGTCCGACCTATAAAGAACAATTGCGCGAAATAACTAACCGTGAGTTACATACTTATGGTTTTTTGGGCTATCCGGTTTTACAGGCGGCAGATATCATGCTTTATAAAGCAGAGGTAGTTCCTGTTGGCGAAGATCAGCTTCCGCATTTAGAGCTAACTAGGGAGATCGCGAGAAAATTTAATAATCTCTATAAAAAAGATATTTTTCCCTCGCCTCAGGCGCTTTTGACTAAATCAAACCGTCTCTTGGGCTTGGATGGCAGGAAGATGAGTAAAAGTTATAATAACTATATCGCGCTTTCAGAAGAGCCGGAAATTATTACCAAAAAGGTGCAAGGTATGTTTACCGATCCTTTAAGAATAAAGAGAAATGACCCGGGGCATCCAGAGATGTGCAATGTGCGCAGTTACTACGCGATATTCGCGCCTGAGAAAGAAAAGGAAGTCGCGCAAGGCTGCCCAAAAGCCCAAATAGGCTGCGCCGAATGTAAAAAAGAGTTAGGAAATTGCCTGATTAATTTTCTAGAGCCCGTACAGAATAAAAGAAAAGAATTGCTTAAAAATAAAGATGAGATTATGGGCATATTAGAGGATGGAGAGAAAAAAGCGCGCTCAATTGCCATTCAGACGATGGATGAGGTGAAAGGTTTAATTAAGATGTAATAATTTTAACACGGATTCACGCGGATTTTTTTTACGGATTTTCACGGATTTATCCGTGTCTATCCGTTCTTTTATCTGTGTGTATCGGTGTATTAAAGATGAATTATAAAATAAAATTAGAACTTTTCGAAGGCCCGCTGGATTTGCTTTTATATTTGGTAAAAAAAGATCATCTTAATATTTATGATATACCTATAGCCCAGGTTACTCAGCAGTATCTCGAGTATTTAGATTTAATGAAGCTTTTAGACCCAAATATTGCCGGAGAATTTTTGGTAATGGCGGCTACGCTGATGCAGATTAAATCCAAAATGCTTCTTCCCGCGCAAAAAGAAAGTATAGGGGAGGAAGAAGGAGACCCCCGCGCTGAGCTACTAGAGCGGTTATTAGAATATGAAAAGTTTAAACAGATAGCGCAGACCTTAAGAGAAAGGGAAGATAATCAACGCGAGATTTTTAAACGGCCCAAGATCGACCTGGATAAAGAATTAGTTACGCAGAAAGAGGTGTATTTTGAGGCAAGTATATTTGATTTAATAAGCGCCTTTACCGCGGCATTAAAGAATGTTCCCAAAGATGTATTTTATGAAGTAATAAAAGATGAGTTTACTGTTGAGGAAAAGATTCACTATCTCCTGCATTTTTTATTGGTAGAGCCCTCGGTAAAACTTTCCGATTTATTTATTAAGGCAAAAAATAAAATAGAAATAATTGTGACTTTTCTGGCGATATTGGAGCTGATTAGGATGAAAGAGGTAGTTGCTATGCAGCCTAATTTGTTCGGTGAGATAGAAATTTCACGCAATAAAGAAAATATTGTTCCCGTGGCAATGGGGTAGTTGCGGTTTTGAAAGAAAGGTGACAGTCACAAAGAGCGTGACAGTCACCTTTTCCCCCAGATTCCTGAAAATAACGGATGTGTAAAATATGATAATGCGAAAATATAGATCAATAATTAGTTTAGTTGTTTTATGGGCATTTACCCTGTTTCCTTTTGAGGGGTTTTTAGGCAGTAATACTTTTGCGGCTATCCCCGGTCCGACAGCTCAAGAGTTGTCTATGGTTGCAGGAATACTTAAACAAATATCTAAACTCGCGCCAGAGCCATCTGTTGGCAAACCGCAATTTCAAACTAGCCCTGATGCCGTAACATTTACTATGCAAGAGCCCAGACTGGATTCCGGCTTGCGCCGGAATGACGAAGGCTTTGGCAACCGTCAGGGTCAAGCAAAAATGCGCGTTATTTTTGACGCTAAATCAGATACCGTCAAAAAACGTTTTCAGATAGAAAACGGACAAGATACTGTTTCGTTCACTATGGAGTTAGATAAGGGTTCTGTTCTTTTTAAACAGTTTACGGCAAGGTCTAAATCGTTTGGCCATGCGCAGGTTTATCAACGGTCAACCGATACTATTATTTATTTTGCTTCCCAATCTTCTTCCGGCGCAGGATTAAAAGAGTGGATTCAAGCTACGGCTTTTAACCATCCTGATAATTTAAGCCAATACACCTGGAAGTTCTCCGCTGATGCCGGCGCGAGCATAACCCTTAAGCAACAGTCTAACGGCAGTGTTAATATTTATAGAACGATGAAGATTTCCGGCATAGATAATTCCGACCCTAAAAAACGCGCTTGCGTAATGGATGCTGTGCGTAAAGCCTTAAAACGTGATGTAAGCTTTGGCGATGAAAAACTTCTTGCTACTTTAGAACCTCTTGTTTATTGGACAAATGCAGAGACGAGGCAATGCCTCGTCTCTACTGCAAAACGTGATCGTTGTAAGAAAACTGCTTCTTACACTATTATTGGTCAAGATACTTTAGTTATCTCTATCAAAGAACCTCTTTCCAATTACCCTTTGCTTATTGATCCAAGCGTTGTTTCATTAGCTTGGGGTTTTTGGTTAGATATAAGCGATAAGGAGGATCGAGTTTTTGCTCTGGCTGTGAATGGTAGTAATATTTACGTTGGGGGGGCGTATTCTAATAGTAATTTTGTGACATCCACTACCGATGCCCGTAACACAGGTACGAACGGATTCGTTATGAAAATCGGCTATGATTCTTCTACTAGTAAAGCTTGTAGAAAGTGGAGTAAATTTTTAGACGGCGGAGCAACGAGTTTTGATCGAGTTACTAATTTGGTTGTGAACGGTAGTAGTATCTATGCTGGGGGGGAATCCAAGGCTACAACTAATTGGTCAACAACGCCCATTGCCAATAATTGGAAAGATATCAGTTGTACAGGTATAAGGAGATTCGTTATAAAGATTGTTGATAAATCTACTAAGGGTGATATAGCGTGGGGACAATGGTTAGGAGATATGGGGCAGGATCGAGTTACTGCTTTGGCTGTGAGCGGTACTAATATCTACGTTGCGGGGGGTTGTGGGTCAAGCACTGGCTGGTCGACGATAACCGGGCTCTCTGATGGGTGGAGTATTTTTCCTAATGGATTCGTTATAAAAATTTCTGATGAGACTGGTAAGCCTGTTTTAAAGTGGGGTCAATGGTTAGGCGGAAATAGTGAGGATCGAGTTTTTGCTCTGGCTGTGAATGGTAGCGATATCTATGTTGGGGGGCGGTCTGTTAGTACAGTTGGCTGGGGAATACCCGGACTTGATGATAAGAAGAGAGAAGACCATAGCGATGGATTTGTTATAAAAATTTCTGATGAGACTGGTAATCCTGTTTTAAAGTGGGGTCAATGGTTAGCCAAAACAGGTGTCTATGGGACAGGTTCTTATGATCAAGTTACTGCTTTGGTTGTGAGCGGTAAAAATATCTATGTTGGGGGGGGGTTTTTTTGTATGGTTTGCCCTACTAGAAAAGATGAAGGATTCGTCGCGAAAATCATTGAGGATTCTGTTGGCAAACCTACTTTAAGCTGGATGTTGTGGTTAGGCGGAGATGGGGATGACCGGGTTAACGCTTTATCTGTGAAAGGTAAAAATATCTATGTTGGGGGGGTGTCTAAAAATTATCTTAATTTTAATACCGGTAAAGAGGGGTGTGGAAATACAAAGTTTAATGGTACTAATAGCGGCATAACTGATGAAGGATTCGTTATGAAAATTATTGATGACGCTACATCTTCTAGCCCCATGCCTACAATTAAATGGCTCCGATGGTTAGGTGATACGGGCTATGATCAAGTTACTGCTCTGGCCGTATATAGTAATAATGTCTATGTTGGGGGTGTGTCTAATAGCCGTTTCACCAGTAGCGATAATAATAGTAAAAGTAATTGGAAACTTTTTTCCTCTTGGAGTGGGAGTGTCTCTAGGTCTATTAGCTATTATGGGGGTTTTGTCGCAAAAATAGAGGTTGAACCGACTGATAATAAAGCCATTTTTTTCGGTTGTAATAGTTAGTTTGCCCCTGTCGTGTAGAGACGAGGCAGTGCCTCGTCTCTACTGGAGAATTCCGGGGAAACCGTAGGGGCAGACCTATGTGTCTGCCTTAATGGTAATTCGAATGATAATTCGGGGCGAAAAAAAGGTGACAGTCATAAAAGGCGTGACAGTCACCTTTTTCCCAGATTCTTGTTCTGGATTCCCGCTTTCGCGGGAATGACATTTTAGAAGATGGGGTCAGACCTTGACAGTGGACTTGGAACGACACAAAAATAGTATTATGAAAGAAGATACGAGGCAGGCACTTTTAAAGAGCAGTCATATTGTGGCTGACGTTAAAGAATCTGAAGAAGATGTAGTTTTAAATATTTCTTTAAGGCCGAAAAAACTTATCGAGTTTATAGGCCATAAGGAGATAGTGGATAATTTAAAGATTTCAGCGCAGGCGGCAAAACAAAGAAAAGAGCCTCTTGATCATCTGCTTTTAAGCGGTCCGCCCGGATTAGGTAAAACTTCGCTCGCGCATATCGTTGCTCATGAAATGGGTTCAAAGATTACTGCTACTTCTGGCCCGGCAATTGAGCGCGCTGGGGACCTTATCGGCATATTAACGAATTTAGAAAAAGGGGATATTCTTTTTATTGATGAAATACATCGGCTCTCTAAGGTAGTGGAAGAATTTTTATATCCGGCGATGGAGGGTTTTCAGATTGATTTTGTGATTGATAAAGGGCCATACGCTAAAACTATAAAATTTAATCTTAAGCCGTTTACGCTTATAGGCGCTACTACGCGCGCGGGTTTATTAGCCGCGCCCATGCGCGGAAGATTCGGGATATTTTACAATTTGGATTTTTATAAAGTAGAAGACCTCGCCAAGATTATAAAACATTCGGCGGAAATATTAGAATTAGATATAGATGATGAAGCCGCGCTGGAGATTGCCGCGCGTTCCCGGGGGACGCCGCGTATTGCCAATAGGCTGCTGCGCAGGGTTAGGGATTATGCCCAAGTATTAAAGATAGAAAAGGTAAACAGGGAGACTGCTATTAAAACTTTAAGTGATTTGGGCATTGACAAGGCTGGTTTAGATGAATTGGACCGCAAGGTATTGAAATTGGTTTTAGAAACTTATAATGGCGGTCCTGTGGGTGTGGAATCTTTGGCAGCCAGCCTTAATGAGGAAGTTGATACTATTGCCGATACAGTTGAGCCATATCTGCTTAAAGCCGGCTACCTAAAAAGAACCTCGCGCGGCAGAACCGCCGCAAAACTTGCCTATGAACATTTCGGGAAAAAATACGAAAAACAAGAAGAATCATAATAGATGAAAATATTGCTTCACATTTGTTGCGCGCCTTGCCTGATTTATCCGTTAGAACAACTAAAAGAGAAGGGATTTGAGGTTCAGGGATTTTTTTATAATCCTAATATCCATCCTCTTGCGGAGTATGAAAATAGGAGGCAGGCAGTAGAGGATTTAAGAAAAACAACACAAATCGATGTAATCTATCCTGAATACAAGCCGCAAGAATTTTTTCAAGCAGTAAATCTTGGAAAGGCGCTACTGGATTCCGGCTTGCGCCGGAATGACGGAAAGGACGAAGGGGATTCCGGGCGCCGGAATGACGAAGACCTTGTTCGCCGGAATGACGAAGGACGCGTCGAAGATAAACCTCAGAGATGTTCGTTGTGTTGGGCGTTACGGTTGCGGCAAACAGCTAAAATTGCCAAAGAAAAAGGGTTTGATTATTTTACTACTACTTTATTAGTCAGCCCTTATCAGGATCAGGAATTGCTAAAGAAGATTGGCAGTGATATCGCAGAAACGCAGGGAATAGATTTTTATTATGAAGATTTCCGTCCGGGTTTCAGGAGAGCGCGCAATGAAGCAAAAGCCAAAGGTATATACTGTCAGAAATATTGCGGATGCATGTATTCAGAGACAGAAAAGTTAAAAAAGAGATAAGAAATTAAAATGCGGTTTATAAAAAAGAATTTAATTATTTTTGGCCTTGTTTTAGGGGTATTTCTGAATGGGTTTCTTTGGGCCCAACCCGTTAAAGATAAGGATGCGTTAAATAGGGGTGTTTGGGTTTCTGTTTTTTCACCTAAATCAGCGTTGTATTCAAAAGAAGGCGTGTTGAGCCTTATTAAAACCTGTAAGAAGGCTAGTATAAATCAGATTTATCTGCAGTTGTATCAATCAGGTAATGCCTATTATGATTCTAAAATTGACTCAACCTTGGCGTCATCCCGAGTGAGTCCTGAGTGTAATCGAAGGACGAAGCGAGGGATCTTAAGCAGTACAGACATAATTAGTTTTCTTTTAGAGGAGGCCCAAAAGAACAAAATAAAGGTTTTCGCGTGGCTGAATATTTTGAGTTTAGGCAAAAACGATAAAGCGGATATACTTTTAAAGTTCGGAAATTCTATTCTTACAAGGGATCAATATTTAAGGACAGGGGCAAATGAAAAGAATGAGCTCGATAAGTATTATCTTGTAGAGAATCAGTTTTTTCTTGAGCCCGGAGATCCTAGGGTAGAGAAATACATAGCATCAATTATTGATGAAATTTTGCAAAAGTATCCGCGCTTAAGCGGAATACATCTTGATTATGTCCGGTATCCGGCGATTGTGCCTTTTGTTTGGGGCTCGCGTTTTAATAAATACGGTTTGACTTATGGATATGGAGGAGATAACCTTAGGCGTTTTAAAGAAAAAACCGGTTTAGATCCTATGAATAGCCGGCTTGAGAATGATGACTATTTAGTTTGGGATAACTGGAAACGGGAGCAAATTTCAGGCCTTGTCCGAAGATTATCAATGCGTATAAAGAAGAAGTCGTCTGAATTATTAGTTTCTTGCGCGGTAATTCCGGGTGTCGAGCGGGCATATTTAAGTTATTTTCAGGATTGGCCTTCTTGGCTTAGCAATGGGATCGTGGATTATGTAGTTTTAATGAATTATACGCGCGATGACGCGTTGGCTCAACAAATAACCAAAGCCGCTTTAGCATTCCGCGCAAACGCGAAGATATTTATCGGGCTTGGCGTTTTCTTGATGAAAGATGAACCGGAGAGATTTTTAAGGCAGTACAAATTAACCGCTGACTTTAACCCTGACGGAATCGTTTTTTTCTCTTATGATGACTTATCTGATGAAATGATAGAAAATATAAAGAAATAATGATTTTAAATCACTGTAACCATTTTTATTATGCTAAAATTATCCGATTTTAATTATGATCTTCCTAAGGAGCTGATTGCTCAGTATCCTTTGTTAGAGCGGCTTGATGCGCGCCTTTTGGTAGTCAATCGTAAGACGGGTATAATTGAGCACAGGATATTTAAAGATATAAAAGATTATTTAAGAAAAGGAGATATCTTGGTTCTAAATGATACCAAGGTTTTGCCGAGTCGTTTAATTGGCCGGAAGGTTACAGGCGGAAGAGTAGAAGTTCTATTATTGAAAAGAAAAAACGGAAATTTATTTAGCGCTTTAATTAATCCTAGCCGCATAAAGGTAGAAGAAAAGATAATTTTTGATAATGGAAGCGTTGTTGGCGTAGTCAGTGGTAAAAACGAAATCTCTTTTAAGAAGGCCGACGCGGATAGGATTTATGAATTAGGGGTAATGCCGCTTCCGCCTTACATTAAAAGAGAGGCTCTAGATTTAGATAATATTTACTATCAGACTGTTTACGCGGAGAAAGAGGGCGCGATAGCCGCGCCTACAGCCGGATTACATTTTACAGAAGGCATAATAAAGGAGATTTCCGCGCAAGGAGTTGATATTGCCTATATAACTTTACATGTTGGGTTAGGAACATTCAGGCCGGTTAAGTGCGATGATATCGAACAGCATAAGATGGAGGCGGAATATTTTAGAATATCAGAAGACGCTTTTAAGAAGCTAGAAAAAGCAAAGGCCGATAAATTACGCGTTATTGCCGTAGGTAGTACTGCCTTGAGGGCAATCGAGGCTTTTGCTTTGGGCAAAAAAGAAGGTTTTACGGATTTGTTTATCTATCCCGGGTATGAGTTTAAATTAACGGATTGTTTATTAACTAACTTTCATCTTCCTTGCACAACCTTATTTATGCTGGTTTGCGCGTTTTGCATGGAAAAGTTAGCGAAGAAGGCATATGAGGAGGCAGTTGATAAGAAATACAGGTTTTATAGTTACGGGGATGCGATGTTGATAATTTAATTATTACTAAGAATTCCCTTATATTAAATTCCCCTTGTGGGAGGGGTTAGGGGAGGGGAAGAAATTGCCCCCTCCCTAGCCTTCCTCACAAGGGGGAGGGAAATTACCATTGTCATAATTAACAGGGATGATAAAGACTTTTCGTCGAGATCATTTTCATTTGACTCGAGTCGGGTTAGGGAGGGGTAAAGATTTCTCGTCGTTTCACTCCTCGAAATGACAAGACTTAATCTACTCGAGATGACAAGGTTTAGGATAAATTAAGCCTCTGCAAAATAAGATATATGCATTTTAATTTAATTCATAGTGACATACATACCAAAGCGCGGGTGGGGAAATTAATTACTTCTCATGGAGAAATTGATACGCCTTGTTTTATGCCTGTGGGTACTCAAGGAACGGTTAAGGCAATTTCTCCGGGTGAGCTTAAAGAGTGCGGGGCGCAAATTGTGCTTTCTAACGCGTATCATCTTTTTTTGCGGCCGGGAATGGATGTGATTAAAAAGGCAGGCTCCTTGCATAACTTTATGTCCTGGCAGGGGCCGATACTTACTGACAGCGGCGGTTATCAGGTATTCAGTTTAGCGCTTTTGAGGAAGATTAGTGATGATGGTGTTGAGTTTCAGTCTCATATAGACGGCCAAAAGCATTTTTTTACTCCTGAGAGTGTTATTGAAATTCAAAGAGGCTTGGGTTCGGATATTATGATGCCCCTTGATGAGTGCGCGCATTATCCTTGTTCAAGGGATCATGCTGAAGTGGCGATGAACAGGACAATTAATTGGGCAAAGCGTTCTTTATCTGTCGTGCGTCGTGCGTCGTGCGTCGTGCGCGAAAGGCAATTATTATTTGGGATTGTGCAAGGCGCTACTTATGAGGATTTACGTAAAGAATGCGCGAAGCAGCTTATAGATATGGATTTTGATGGTTTTGCCTTGGGTGGAGTTTCAGTTGGCGAACCAAAGAATTTGATGTATAATATTGTAGATTTAACGGCAAGTCTGTTACCGGTTGAAAAACCGCGTTATCTTATGGGTGTGGGCCTGCCCGAGGATATTATTAGAGCGGTAGAAGCAGGTATTGACATGCTTGATTGTGTGGTGCCTACGCGTTATGGAAGAAATGGCACTGCTTTTACAAGCGCGGGAAAAATTACCATTAGAAATGCCCCTTTCATAGAAGATTTTAGGCCCTTAGATGAGAAATGCGGCTGTTATACATGCAAGAATTTTAGCCGCTCGTATTTACGGCATCTATTTAATACCGAAGAATTATTAGGGCTGCGTTTAGTTTCACTGCATAATATCTATTTCTATTTAGATTTGATGCGTAAGATTAGAGAGGCAATTCAACAGGATAGATTTACCGAGTTTAAAAAAGAATTCTTGGATAGCTATAGTAGTTAACGATGAGAATAGATATCATAACAATTTTTCCTAAAATGTTTGAGCCTGTGTTGAATGAGTCTATAATGAAACGGGCAAAAGAGAAAGGTAAGGTTAAGATCTATACGCATGATCTTCGGGATTACACTTTTGATAAGCATCGTAAGGTGGATGACCGGCCTTATGGCGGCGGCAGCGGTATGGTGATGAGTCCGGAACCGATATTCAAGGCAGTAGAGCATATTTTACATCGTGCGTCGTGCGTCGTGCGTCGTGCGTCAAAGAAACGCAATACGCAATACGCGATACGCGATACGAAAAAGACAAAAGTTATCTTGCTTTCTCCTCAAGGAAAAAAAATGGATCAGAAGCTCGCGAAAAAATTGGCAAAAAATAAGCACCTGATTTTGATTTGCGGCCACTACGAGGGGGTGGATGAAAGAGTGAGGCAATTTTTGGCGGACGATGAGATTTCTATCGGCGATTATGTTTTGACTGGCGGAGAGTTGCCTGCAATGGTTTTGGTGGATGCGATTGTCAGATTAATCCCCGGGGTCCTGGGTGATAAAAATTCCTTGATTTCAGAGTCTTTTGAGGGTAATCTATTAGAATACCCTCAGTATACAAGACCGGCTAAATTTAGGGATATGCAGGTGCCAAAAATGCTTCTTTGTGGAGATCATAGTAAGATAGAGGTATGGAGGGAAGAGCAGTCTATAAAGAGGACGAAAGAAAAAAGACCGGATTTATTAAAGAAGATAGCGTAAGGCGTATAGCGGATAGCGTATAGTTAAAACAAAGATTTTTTATTATACGCTAAACGCTATACGCTATCTGCTAAACGAGGAGAGTTAAAATGGACAAAATGAAACTTGTTGAACAGGGGGGTGTTAAAAAGGAAGTTCCTCAATTTAATGTAGGTGATACTTTGAGGATTTTGACAAAGATAGTTGAGGGGCCGGATAAGGTGCGTCTGCATCCCTTTGAGGGCGTGGTAATTGCTAAGCATGGGTCAGGGGTTCAGCAAAATTTTACCATAAGAAAGATTTCTCACGGCGAGGGTGTTGAGCGTGTGTTCCCTCTTCATTCACCTAATATTGAGCGTATTGAGATAACACGTTCCAGTAAAGTCAAAAGGGCTAAATTGTATTATCTTCGCGACAAGATAGGCAAACGTGCGACCAAGTTAGAGAGCAGGGAAGAGGAGGCTTAGCGTAGAGC
>CAKKQB010000028.1:14364-32272 GCA_919901915.1 Omnitrophica bacterium GWA2_41_15 | reverse complement strand
TAAACGCTAAAAGCTAAACGCTAAAAGCTAAACGCTAAAAGCTAAACGCTAAAAGAATGCTTTATTACGAAAAAAAACTTAAAGCAAAAGGTTACGATATAATTATCGGAGTAGATGAGGCGGGGCGTGGCCCTTTGGCCGGGCCTGTGGTTGCCGCGGCAGTAGTGCTTAAGACTTTTCGTTTTAAAAACCGCATAGATGACTCTAAAAAATTAACTCCTTTGAGCAGGCAAAAGGCATTTTTAGAGATTATTGATAAATCTATATCTGGTATTGGTATAGTATCTGAACGGATAATTGACCGCATAAATATATTAGAGGCAAGCCGCTTGGCAATGAAGCGCTCAATCGCGGCGCTCGCGGATAAATTTATTTTTCTAAATCATGCTTCCAGGCTCATGGCGCATGTCATTGTTGATGGCAACATGGCTCTCGATATCCCTTTTATTTATACAAAGATTATAAAAGGCGATTCTAAATCTAAGAGTATTGCCTGCGCTTCAATTTTGGCTAAGGTTGCCAGGGATCGCGTTATGAATTTATATGACGGGTTTTATCCTCAATACGGATTTAAAAAGCATAAAGGTTATCCGACAAAAGAACATCGCCTGGCACTAGAGAGATTTGGGCCATCCTTGATCCATAGAAAGAGTTTTTGTTTGACACGGATAAACACGGATTAAAAGATGTCTAATCAAGATCTGGGTAAAAGAGGGGAAGAAACAGCAGTTAGTTTATTAAAAGACAACGGCTATAAAATTCTAATAAGAAATTATAAAACAAAATTAGGCGAAATAGATATTATTGCTAAGGATAAAGATGTTTTTTGTTTTGTTGAAGTAAAATCACGGGATTCTTTGGGGTGTGGTTTAGGTAAAGAGGCAGTTACGGTAAAAAAGCAAAGGCAGATTTCTAAAAGCGCGCTTTTGTTTTTGAAAGAAAATAACCTCTTAGATAAAAAAGCCAGATTTGATGTAGTCTCAATATCAAATCCGGATCTGGATCCGGAGTCAGAATTGATTAAAAACGCTTTCGAACTGGATGAAAAATATGCTTACTGATATTGAAATTGCCCGAAGAGCAAAAAAGAAACCCATTGAGAAAATTGCCAGAAAATTAGGTATAAATAAAAAATATCTTATGCCTTATGGCAATTACATTGCCAAGATAGATTTGGGTATTTTAGATAAGATTCAGGGCAAAAAAGGTAAATATATTTTAGTTACCGCTGTTACTCCTACCCCTTTGGGTGAAGGAAAAACCATAACTACCATAGGCCTTTCAATGGCCCTGAATAAGTTGGGGAAATTAACCGCGGCCTGCATTAGGCAGCCTTCTTTGGGGCCTGTCTTTGGCATAAAAGGGGGCGCTGCCGGAGGAGGATATTCTCAAGTATTGCCGATGGAAGATTTTAATCTTAATTTTACCGGTGATGTGCATGCAACTGGCATTGCCCATAATCTGGCGGCAGCATTTTTAGATAACTCTATATTTAAAGGCAACCTATTAAATGTTAATCCCGATAAAATTTATTGGCGCAGAGTAATAGATGTAAGTGACAGGTTTTTAAGAAATATAAGAATTGGTTTAGGCGCGAAAGAAGACGGAATTCCGCGCGAGAGTGGTTTTGATATTACGGCCGCTTCCGAAGTAATGGCAATATTAGCTTTAAGTAACAGTCTGCGGGATATGCGTCAGCGCCTGGGTAAAATAGTTTTAGCGGATACGTTTAATGATTTAGCCGTAACCGCGCAATATCTAAATGTCGCAGGCTCTATGGCGGTCCTTTTAAAAGACGCGATAAAACCAAATCTTATCCAGACAATTGAGAATACACCGTGCTTGGCGCATACAGGGCCTTTTGCTAATATCGCGCACGGGAGTAGTTCGATATTAGCGGATAAGATTGCTTTAGGCCTTTGTGATTATGTAGTTACTGAAGCAGGTTTTGGCGCTGATTGCGGCGCGGAGAAATTTTTTAATATTAAATGCCGCGTAAGCGGCTTTATACCTGACGCGGCGGTAATTGTTTGTTCTATACGAGCGCTGAAAGTTCACAGCGGAAAATATAAGGTGGCGGGAGGCAAGCCGAAAGATCCTTGTTTTGAAAAAGAGGATCTTTTGGCCATAGAAGAGGGTATTTGTAATTTAGAAAAACAGATAGAAAATGTTTTGATTTTTGGCGTGCCTGTGGTAGTGGCAATAAATAGATTTTCTTGTGATACTGACAAAGAAATAGAGTTTGTTAAAAATAAGGCAAAGGAATTTGGCGCTTCAGATTGCTGTGTTAGCGAGGTTTGGCAGAGGGGTTCAGAAGGCGCGATAGCCTTAGCCAAGGCAGTGATTAAAGTGGCAGATTTATCCAAGGAATTTAAATTTCTTTATCCGTTGGATTTGCCTATAAAGGAAAAGATTAAGATTATCGCGACCTCAATTTATGGCGCCAAGGATGTTGAATATGCTCCTTTGGCGGATTCTAAAATTAAATTATTTACTGAAGCTGGTTGGGATAAATTACCCGTATGTATGGCAAAGACGCAGTTTTCTCTTTCTCATGACCCGGATCTCAAGGGAAGGCCAAAAGATTTTATTTTGCCGGTAAGGGATATCCGCGCCTCAATTGGCGCCGGATTCTTATATCCTTTGTGCGGCAAAATACAGGCTATGCCCGGCCTGCCGAGCCATCCGGTTGGGGAAAGAATAGATATTGATGAAGAAGGGAATATTGTAGGGTTATCGTAAAAGCGAGTTATTTGTCGTGCGTCGTGCGTGAACTACGCTTCGCGGATTACGCTTTATATATACATGAAGCGTAATTTACTAACTACTATCACTTAGATGCTAAAGATGTATAAAGACAGTCCCCTTAAGAAGTATTTGGATGATCTGGCCGCGAAGGTTCCTGCCCCTGGCGGCGGCTCTGCAGCGGCTATGACTGCGGCAATGGCGTGCGCTTTAATTAGTATGGTGGTAAATTTTACCTTAGGCAAATCTAAATACGCAAAATACGAAAGAGAACTAAAAGAAACCTTAAGAAGGTCAGAAAAATTAAGAAAAGAATTTTCAAGATTAGTGGATTTAGATGTTTTGGCTTATCAGTCTAAAAATCTTAAAAAGGCCTTAGACGTTTCTTTGGTAATTTGCCGGCTTTGTTTTGAGGCGATAAATTTATGTCCGCCGCTGGTAAAGAAAGGTAATATAAATTTAGTTAGCGATACGGCTATAGCGGCTATATTTCTTGAGGCAGCTTTTGTTTGCGCGAAATTTAATGTGGATATAAACCTAAAATTAATTGACCCTGCCCTTTTTGAAAAAATGGCAGGGTCATCCCGAGCGAAGCGAGGGATCTTAGAGGAGCTATCCGGAAAAGAAAAATTGATTAAAAAAATAAGATTGCAAACGGAGGCGAAAGTTGGCAAAATTATTAGAGGGTAAACCTATCGCGCAAGGTTTAAAAGAGAGCTTGAAATATCAGGTGCAATGCTTGAATATCAAGCCGGTTTTGGCAAGTATTCAGGTAGGAGAAAATGCTGGTGCCGTTTCTTACGTAAAATCGCAAAGACAAGCGGCAGAGAATTTAGGTATTGTGTATCAAATGTATAAATTAGCGGATGAAATAACTAAAGAAGAGCTTGTTAGTTTTATTCAGGAATTAAATTCTGATACTTCTGTCCATGGAATAATCATTCAGATGCCCCTTCCTTCTCGGATAGATTATAAAAGTTTGAGCCAATTTATTCTGCCGGAAAAAGACGCGGAAGGAATACATCCGGTTAATATAGGTAAGATTTTGTTCGGGCAGTCAAAAGTTTTACCTTGTACTCCCGCGGCAGTAATGGAATTGTTGAAAGAAACCGGCATAGATTTATACGGTAAAGAGGTAGTAGTGGTTGGCCATAGCGAGATAGTGGGTAAGCCTTTAGCTCTTTTATTATTAGATAAATTCGCGACAGTTACAATCTGTCATATTGGGACAAGTCAAGCGGGAAAATTAGAGGAGCATGTTCGGCAGGCGGAAGTTTTGATCGTGGCAGTAGGTAAGGCGGGGTTAATTAAAGGTGAGTGGATTAAAGATAGCGCGGTTGTTATTGACGTGGGTATAAATCGAATTGGTGATAAAATAGTCGGTGATGTGGAGTTTGAAGAGGCGGCTAAACGCGCGTCGTGGATTACACCGGTTCCCGGCGGTGTCGGCCCTTTAACAGTAGTAATGCTTATGCGTAACGTTGTTGAAGCGGCAAAGTTATAGAGATAAAAAGTGTCGTTTTACAGTAGTTTTACCTTGAGGAGGTATAAAAATGGACAAAAAATTTTCTAAAGGAGAAGTGATTCGTTTTGGTTGGCAGACTACAAAGGCTCATCTTTGATTTTTTCTTGGGGTTATGGTAGTGGCAGGTTTAATTTATTATCCTGCTTCGTTCTTGGCGCATTTTTTAAAAGAAACTAATCCAGTTCTTTCGTCTGTTCTCAGCATTTTTTCTACGGTTTTAAATCTTATTATCGACTTGGTCCTGATTCGCATTAGTTTGAAATTTTGCGATTCTCAAAAAGTAAGGTTTTCTGAGTTTTTTGGCGGTATCGCCATCTTTTTTAAATTTATTTTTTCTTCTATTTTGTACGGTTTAGCAGTAATAGTCGGATTGGTTCTTTTAATTATTCCCGGGATTATTTTAGGTTTCAGGCTGCAGTTTTACGGATATCTGATAGTAGAAAAAGGCTTAGGCCCATTGCAGGCATTAAATAAAAGTTTTGAGATGACCAAAGGCTATACTTGGCAGCTCTTTCTTTTAGGGTTATCACTGATACTTATTAACCTCCTGGGCGCGTTAGCATTATTTATGGGATTATTAATAACTATTCCGGTTTCATTTTTGGCAGAGGCGCGCGTTTACCGTATTATTATAGGTAATTTGCATCTAAAGGACACACCTGTAGATACAAATGTTAATAAATCATGATGACCTTTAAAGAAAAGATACAATCCGGGAAATTTTTGGTGACTTCTGAAATTGCTCCGCCTAAAGGGATAGAGACAAGGGAAATTTTAGAAGACGCTGAACTTGTCAGAAACAGGGTTGACGCGATAAATGTAACTGATGGACAAAGTTCAGTAATGCGGCTGGGTTCTTTGGCGGTTTGCAGTTTATTAAAGCAAAAAAGTTTTGAGCCGGTATTTCAGATTACCTGCCGCGATAGAAATCGTTTGGCTTTGCAATCAGACCTGCTTTCTGCCGCGGCTTTAGGGATTAAAAATGTTTTGATTCTTACCGGAGATCACCCTGCCTTAGGAGACCATCCTGAAGCAAAACCTGTGTTTGATCTTGATTCTGTACAGCTTTTACAGGCGGCAGTGTCCTTGCGCAAAGGCGCTGATATGAAGGGGAACAAGTTGGAAGGCGCGTTTCCTGAGTTTTGCCTTGGCGCGGTGGTCAATCCCGGCGCGGACCCAATTGAGCCGCAGATCCTCAAGATGGAGAAAAAGATTTCAGCAGGCGCGGAATTTTTTCAGACCCAGGCAGTTTATGATATAGAAGTGTTTGAGAAATTTTTATTTAAAATTAAACATTTAAAGACAACCATATTGGCAGGCATTGTTTTATTAAAATCCGCCGGTATGGCGCGCTATATGAATGAATTTGTGGCTGGAGTAAATGTTCCGGCTGATTTGATAAAAGAAATGGAAGAGGCTAAAGATAAGACTTTAAAGTCAGTAGAGATTGCCGCGCGCTTTATCAAAGAGCTAAAGCCAATGTGCCAGGGTATACATATTATGCCTATTGGCTGGAATAAGCTTGTGCCGAACGTCCTTGATGCCTGCGGGTTATAATATGCCTAAGATAGTTATTATTGGTAATTCCAGCGCGGGTTTTTTTTGTTCCGATGCCTTTCTAAAAAACCTAAAAGATCCTGATTTAACCATTATCAGCCAGGAAGACACCCTGCCTTACAAAAAAAATCTCCTCATTGATTATTTAGCCGGAAATATTAAAGAAGCCGGCCTTTTTTTGTGCCCTAAGGATTTTTATGAGAAAAATAAAATAAAATTTTTAAAGAATTCCAAGGTAGTTAGGGTTGATATTAAAAAACAATTGGTGGTCTTAAAGGATAACGCCAAAATAAATTATGATTATCTTGTTATTGCCACTGGCGCTAACGTGGATATCCTTGATATACCCGGGAAAACCAAAAATGGAGTTTTTGCTTTCTATTCATTGCAAGAGGCTGTTAAAATCAAGGAAAGGCTGATGATTTCCGATGATGTTTGTATTGTAGGCTCGACGCCTTTGGCGCTGCGCCTGGGTGAGATCTTCGCTCAAAAGAATAAACATGTAAAAATTATTTTGTCTATCCAGCCTCAGGATTTTGTCGGAAGAGAAAATCTTGAATGGCTTTCTAACCTGCAGTTAACCGAAATTATCGGCGAAGGGGCAGAATTAAAGGCTCTTAAATTAAATAATGGTAAGGTGATAGGCGCGTCTTTAATTTTGTTTACCGGTAATTTTATTCCTGCCACGCAGTTTCTAAAAGAAACACAAATCAGATTAGATAAAAATTATATTATGGTTGATGGGATGATGCGTACGAATTTTGAGAATATATTTGCCTGCGGCAGCGTGTGCAGGAATCAAAATAATCTTGATCAACAGAAATCTTGGGATGAGGCTAAGGCGGAAGGTATCTTAGTTTCAGAAAATCTGATTAATCTAATTTCTGCTCCTGCCAATAACTCAATAACTCAATAACTCAATAAGGAAACTAGGGGTTCGTTTCTAGGAACGCGCTTCCGTTAGTTTTTAATAATATGCTTCATTTATTAATTCAGTCGGTTTCCTGTGGGACGGACGCGGTCTTAGGCCTTACTCGGCAATTTTTAGAGAATGCTATTGCTGACAAGGGGGATAAGGCGAGTATAAGTTTCCCGGGAACAAATTATTATTTTCCTTTAATAAATGCCCTTTTAAATATAGAAGTGAGAAATTTTGGCGATTGTTTGGAGGCCTTAGAGCAGGCGGAAGGTTTAAGCAAGGGGAATCTTACGAAAAGCGGTTTGGTAATATCAGGACTAGGCGGGGCTTTAAATAAAGGTGTCTCTACTTTGATTTGCGAAGAGATATTGGCCTCAAGCGCGATTTTAAATAAAGAACATCTTAAAGAAGGATGTTCCGGTTTTATTTCTGACAACGTCTCGCGTTCATTAGGATTGCGGCTTATTGACGGAAGGATTTCCGGCATTGCTCTAATATTAGGGCCGGCTAAAGACGCGCCTTCCGCGCTTGAGCTTGTAAGAAGTTTTCAGGCCAGAAATATTGTAACTTTATTGGCTGGAAATGTTCAAGGCAATACCTTTAAAAAACAGTTGGAAAGTAAAGGTATGGAATTGGGTTTAGAAAATTACGTTGTTCCTTTGGGAGAGGATTATCTTTCAGCAATTTACGCGCTAAATTTTGTTGCAAGGGTTCCTTTAATTTACGGAGGATTTAAGGCTGGGCAGTGGCAGGGCATAGTTGATTATATCCGTAACCGCTTGCCGGCATTCGTGCTTCTTTTGGGTTATACAGACGAAATTATAGCCGCAGCTAGCTTGGGAACGCTGGCTTTTGGTTTGCCGATTATTACAGATTTAGATTTGCCCCAGCTGGGAAAGGCCGAAGAGGCTCTTTATGAGGCTTTGGTAACGGAAAAAGATTATAAAAAAATTCCCCCTAAATGCATACTTACCCGCGGGATTAAGATTAAAATAACAGAGGTTAAGATTCCCGTTCCTTATGCTGCTGCCTTTGAAGGGGAGCGGATAAAAAAAGAAGATTTGTTTGTGGGGTTTGGCGCTAAAGCCGGGGTGTCATTTGAGTTCTTGACTACCAAAAAGCCGGATGAGATTGAGGATGGCAAGGTAGAATTGTTTGGCCCGGATGTGGAGCAGTTAGAAAAAAGTAAAGAATTTTTGCCGTTAGCTCTTATTGTAGAGGTTTGCGGCTCTAAGATGCGAAATGATTTTGAGCCAATTTTAGAGCGTTGTATACATCGCTATATAAATTATGCTTCCGGAATTACGCACGCGCTTGCGCGCGATATGAACGTGATAAGAATTAGTAAGGATGCTTTTAATAAAGGGTTTCGGTTAAAGCATATTGGCGTAATTTTACACGCGATGCTGCATAGGGAGTACGGCGCTATCGTAGATAAAGCGCAGGTTAAACTTTACACCCGGCAAAGCGATATAGAAAAATTATGGCCCAAAGTAAAAAATGCTTATGATAAGCGCGATGAGCGCCTTAGCGGCATGACCGATAAAAGCGTGGATACGTATTATTCATGCTTGGTATGCCAGTCTCAAGCTCTAAATCATGTTTGTATTCTTACCCCTGAACGTTTAGGTTTATGCGGGGTATATTCATGGATGGATGCAAAAGTGTCTTTTGAGATTACGCCTACAGGTCCAAATCAACCCATAATAAAAGGCCCGGTATTTGATGAAAGACTTGGCCAGTGGGTGAATATCAATGAATTCGTTAGATTAAAATCTAATAAAACAATTGAAAAGGTAAGTTTATATTCATTGATGGATTTTCCGCAGTCGGCATGTAGTTGTTTTGAATGCGCCGTGGCAATAGTTCCCGAGGCAAATGGGGTTATTGTCGCGCATCGGGATTATTCGGGGATGACTCCCTGCGGGATGACTTTTACTGCCTTAGCCGGGTTAATAGGCACGGGCGCGCAAACTCCCGGTTTTTTAGGTATAGGTAAATCGTATATTCTAAGTAAAAAATTTATTTCAGCTGAAGGCGGTTTAAGGCGCCTGCTTTGGATGCCTAAAGAATTAAAGGAGGCTTTGGCTGATAAATTAAGAAAACGTTGTTTTGAGATAGGCGAGCCAGATTTGATAAATAAGATCGCGGATGAGACAATTGCCACAAATTCAGAGGAACTCTTGAGGTTCCTGAAAGAAAAACAGCATCCGGCATTAAAGATGGAGCCTATGGTATGAAGCAAAATCTTCTTTATGTGATTACTAAGCTGGAGTTGGGAGGGGCTCAAAAACAACTCTTAAGTTTAATAATTAATCTAGATAAGGCAAAATTTAATCTTTTTTTGTTTACCGCCAAAGATGGATTATTGATTGAAGATGCTTTGTCAATACGGGGTCTGAATTTAAAAAGGTCAAAGTGGCTGAATCGGTCCATAAATCCCTTAAAAGATTTTTTGGCTCTAATTGAGATTTATTGGTTTATTAGAAAAAATAAAATTGAGGCTATTCATACCCATAGTTCTAAAGCAGGTATTTTAGGCCGTTTTGCCGGAGCTCTGGCAGGAGTAAAGATTATCATCCATACTGTCCATGGCTGGAGTTTTAATGATTATCAGCCGGGATTAGAGAAGGTATTTTTTATTTGGTTAGAAAGGTTTAGCGCGAAATGGACAGATAAATTAGTGGTGGTTTCAGGCTATGATAAACAAAAAGGTTTAAAAAATTGTATTGGTAAAGAAAATAAATATAGGTTTATTCCTTATGGTATTGATCGCGCTGAATTTAGCGGTCAGCAAAATAAGGACATAAGAAATGAATTAGGCCTAAGTGCCCAAGATTTAGTAGTGGGGATGGTTTCTTGTTTTAAGCCCCAGAAGTCCCCTTTAGATTTTATAGAACTTGCCAACTTAATTAAGCCGGGTATGGCTAGAGTAAAATTTATTTTAATCGGTGATGGTATTTTGCGGAAAAAAATAGAAAAACTGATTTTGGAGTTTGGTTTGCAAAAACAAGTTATTTTGGCTGGCTGGCGAAGAGATGTTTCAAGGATACTATCCGCGATTGATGTGTTCGCGCTTACTTCTTTATGGGAGGGCCTGCCCATATCCGTATTAGAGGCAATGGTAGCTTCTAAGGCTGTGGTTGCTACTCATACCGGAGGCATCAGCGAGGTAATTATTGAAGGAAAAACAGGATTCCTCGTCGCGCCTCATGATATGGGCAGAATGCGCGATAAATTAATAGTTTTGTTAAAAGATGAAAATTTAAGAAGAGAGATAGGAAAAAATGCGATGGTTAGCTTAGATGATAACTTTAGTATTCAAAATATGGTAAAAAAGAATGTTTTCTTGTATAATGATATATTATAGTATTAAAAAATTAGCGCGTGAAATGTTAGGGGAGGGAAATTATTATTGTCGTTGCGGCGCAGTCTCATTGCCTTGTAAACAAAAAGGAGATATATGCTGATTAACTATTTTTTTATAATGTTTAGCAGCGTTTTTTCGGGAATAGTTTTTATATTTTTATTGAAAAAATTTTCTTTAAGATTCAAAATATTAGCGCCTCAAGGTGTGCCTCTCATAGGCGGTTTAGGTATTTGGATGTCTTTTGTCCTTTCTTGTTTATTTGGGTTTTTTCTTTGTGGAGGTTTATTCGGGCCTGTTTTCCGCGCGCAAGGGATGTCTTTACAGACAGGAGGGATTCTTTTTGCTTCAGGTGTAATGTTGATATTTGGTATAATTGATGATTGGCGCGAATTATCTATCGTAGCTAAACTTTTAGTACAGCTTATTGCCGCGAGCGTGCTAATTTTTTGCGGTATAAGAACGCGCATTGTTAATATCGGGAATTTACTTAATATAATTATAACTTTTATTTGGGTTTTAACGATTACTAACGCGTTTAATCTTTTAGATGTGTTGGATGGGCTAGCTGGCGCGGTGGGGATAATTGTAAGTATTGCTTTTTTGGCAGTATCTTTTTTTTGTGGTAATCTTAGCACTGCTATTTTATTATTATCTTTGATAGGATGCCTTTTGGGATTTTTGATCTATAATTTTCCACCGGCAAAAATTTATTTGGGGAATTCCGGAAGCCATTTTTTGGGATTTATTCTGGCGGCGATTGCCATAGCAATAAGCTACGCGCCTTTAGAAAGGAAATTTACCCTTGTAAGCCCTATACTTATTTTAGGGCTGCCTATATTTGATACCGCGTTTCTTATTTTGGTAAGGATGAATAAGAAGAAACCGCTCTTTAAGAAAAGTAATGATCACCTGGCTTTAAGGCTTCTGGTTTTAGGGGTTACTAAGAGAAAGGCTTTGGCGGCTATGTTGGCCCTATGTTTATTTTTTTCTCTTTGCGGCGTAGGAACAAGCAGGGCTTCTAATTTTTGGGGTATAGTGATTTTTGCTTTTGCAAGCCTCGTAAGCTTAATAACAGTTTGGCGAATGAGTAAATTTAATGGGTAAAAAAAGAGTTCTTATTTTAGGTTCCGGCCTTGCTGGTTTGAGCGCTGGTTGGCATCTTCAAAAGCGAGGTATAAAGGCCCAAATTTTTGAAAAAGAAGCAGAAGTTGGGGGGTTGTGCCGTTCTAAGAATATAGATGGTTTTGGTTTTGATTATGACGGCCATCTCTTGCATTTTAAACACCGGTATACTTTTAATTTTATCAAGGATTTATTAGGAGATAATTTAACCCAGCATCAAAGGTCTTCCTGGATTTATGCTTTTGATAAATACATCCGTTATCCTTTTCAGGCTAACCTTCATAGCCTGCCCGAGGAAGTTATTAAGGAATGTCTTTTAGGATTTGTTCAAGCCTCTAAAAATAATTATTGTGATAATAACTCAAAAAATACTTTTGCCACAAGGCCATGGTTCGGCTTTCCTCATAGCCGAAGCCATAAAAATAAAAAAAATATCAATTTTTTGGACTGGATAAATTGGACTTTTGGTAAAGGAATCGCTAAGTATTTTATGATTCCTTACAATACTAAATTCTGGACACTGCCGCCAGAAAAATTAACCTGTGAATGGCTCTCTGGTTTTATTCCTGTGCCTTCTTTGGGGCAGATAATCAAGGGGGCAATAAAAGAAAGCAAGGAACGATTCGGTTATAATAGCCATTTTTGGTATCCTAAAAAGGGAGGGATAAACCAGGTTCCTTTGGCTTTGGCAGGCCAAATTAAAAATATTTTTACTAATTGCCAAATAAAAGAAATCAATACTTTTAAAAAAGAAGTTATAATGGAATCCGGCAACAGAGAAAAATACGATTATTTAATTTCTACCATTCCTTTGCCGGAGTTGGCCCGTTTAATTAAGGATATTTCTAGGGAAGCCCTGTGTTCATTTAAGAAATTAAGGTGGAATTCTATTTTTAATCTAAATTTGGGCATAGAAAAAAAAGACAACTCTAACCGTCACTGGATATATTTTCCTCAAAAAGATATTTGTTTTTTTCGTGTCGGTTTTTATCATAATTTTTCTTCTTTTCTCGCGCCGAAGGGCAAAGGTTCTTTGTATGTAGAAGTGTCCTATTCTAAAACCCGGCCAATAGATAAAAAAAAGGTTATTTCGCGAATCGAAAAAGATTTAAAAAGGGCAGGCATAATTACCGCGGAAAATAAAATTTGCGCGCGGGATATAAATGATATAAAATACGCCTATCCTATATATGATGGCAATTATAGTTTATCCAGAAAAAAATGCCTTAGTTTTTTGACTCAGAATAATATTTTATCCTGCGGCCGCTATGGCTCATGGCGTTATATGTCAATGGAAGATGTAATTTTAGATGGAAAAAATATAGCAGAGAGCTTATGAAGAAAACAATTGAGTTGTTAATTGTTTTAGTTTTGTTGTTAATTTTAATATGTTGCGTATGGATAAAATTGGCGCCTATTTATTATAATCGCGGCGTTGATCATTATGAACGCGGTTTGTATGAAAAGGCAATAGGCTCTTTTAAGAAGTCTTTAAGATTTAATTATTCTTTCGCGGCAACCCATTATATATTAGCGAATTCTTACAGAGAGAAGAATTCGCTGAATGAGGCGTTAGAGGAATATAAAAGAACAATTAAAATTAATCCTAACTATATTCAGGCTTCATTTGCTCTTGTTCATATATATTGGGGTAAGCAGATGTATTCGGAAGCCATTGATCAGCTTAATTTGGCTTTAAGAAGCGTGCCATCTAATCAGAAGGCCAAAAGTTTATTAAATGATATTTCTTTTGAATATATGGCTGATTGCTTGAATAAAGGAGTAGACGCGTTTTTAGCCGGAGATAAGCAAAAGGCCTATATTTTATTAAACAAGGCATTGGAAATTAAGCCGGATTTCGCCTATGCCAGTTATATTTTAGCTTATTTTTATTTTAGCGAACATAATTATGACGAGGCAGAAAAGAGGTTAAGTTACGCGATACAGGTAGATCCTAAATTGTGGCTGGCTTACAAGCTTTTGGCTGGCACATATTTTCAAAAAGGTGATTATGAAAAGGCGATTGCTCAATATAAATTAGCGCTTAGTTTAGATTATAATAATGCCTCTCTTTATAATGATTTAGGTTTGGTGTTGATGCAGGTAGAACGTTATTCTGAGGCGCTTGTATATATAAAAAAAGCCGCCCAGATAGCCCCAGCCAACCTTGGTATACGCTACAGCCTGGCAAGCGTATATCGTGATAATAAAATGTTTAGCGAGGCTTGTCAAGAGTATAATAAATTAGCAGAAGTTCAGCCGGACCATCTGAATTTATATAATGATTTAGGGGATATCTATAAGCATCAGGGAAAAAAGGAAGAGGCGTTAGAGGCTTATAATAAACAGATATCTTGTTTAAAACGCAGGATTTTGGATATTCCAAATAATCCAGAATTGCTTAATAATTTGGCGTATGCCTTAAATGGAATCGGAGATTACCATAAAGCCAAAGAGATTATAGAAAAATCCTTGAGTCTTCGACCTAATTACGCGCAAGGATATCTTACTTTGGCTAAGGTACATGAAAACTTAGGTAATGCGCGGGAGTCGTTATCCGCCTTAACTAAGGCTAAATCGATAGTTGGCAGGAAGCTAAATTTCATAGAAACAAATATTGCTCAATTAGGGTCAATAGTCGATAGAGATTTTATTCCTGATCGCGTTATATATTTAAAGAATAGCCGTCAGATTAAAGGAAAAATTAAAGAAGAAAATGAAGAAAAAATAGTTTTAGATGTTCAGCTTGGAAATGTGATTGGCAGCCTTACATTTTATCGCGATACAATAGAGAGAATAGAAAAAATGTAATGTGTTAATAAGGGCGGATGACACCGACGGGTACTTCCGAGAGCTGAACTATTACAGTAATTGATTCTTGTTGTAGTTTATCGTGTTGTGGATTCCTGCTTTCGCAGGAATGACACAGAATCGGGATAGGAATGACACAGAAACGAGGCAAAATTGTCATTCCCGCGCAAGCGGAATCCATAATCTTATGGTTTTTATTATAAAAGAAATTTTGTCTAAGCGAAATCTGATAAAAGAGCTGGTTCTTAAAGACCTAAAGGTGCGGTATTCAATGCCCATTTTGGGTTTCTTTTGGGCAATTTTATCTCCTTTGCTGGCCGTGCTTATTTTCTATGTTGTATTTTCTTTGTTCTTAAAAGTGAACATTAAAGAAGCGCCTTTCCTGTTATATTTAATGAGCGCGGTGTTTCCTTGGAACTTTTTTCAGGATTCTATTATGCGCTCAACGGCCAGTTTAGTGGATAATAGAAATTTAATCAGGGAATCCCGCTTCCCGCATTACTTAATCCCTATTTCAATTATTTTGGCAAACGTGATTAATTTTCTGCCGTCTTTGATAATATTAATAATTTGTTCTGGCTTGTTCTTGAAAGGACTGCCTGGTTTTATTATATTTTTGCCGATAGTCCTGATTATACATTTGATAATTACAATGGGATTATCGATAATACTTTCTGTTTTTTATGTGAGATGGCGTGACTTAAAATTTATATTAGAGCCGGTATTGCTTTTATTATTTTATTTAACCCCGGTTTTTTATCCCCTTTCTTTAGTAAAGAATTCATTTTCGCCTTTATTATTTAAAGTTTATGCTTACAATCCTTTTGTTGGTGTATTGAATTTGTACAGATCCGCGGTTTTAAGAGGTTTTTATGGCTTTATCCGAGAAGATGTTGGGGTATTGCCTTTTGTGATTATGCCGTTTGTTTTCGCGATTCTTGTTTTTTTCTTGGGAATTTATCTGTATAAAAAAAATAAAAATATTATAAATGATTACCTCTCTTATTGAAACAACACAGCTTAAAGTAGCCGAGTTGAAAGGCATTGGGAAAAAGTATCCTGTTATGAAAACGTTGAGAAGGGATATCAATGCTGAATTTGAAGATTTTTGGGCATTGAAGGGCATTTCTTTAGAGGCATGCCAAGGAGAGGTGTGGGGGGTAATTGGCAGAAATGGAGCGGGCAAAACAACCCTCTTGAATATTATTACCGGGGTCCTCTCGCCTACAGAGGGAGAAGTTTTTGTAAAGGGTAAGGTGTTGGGATTATTTAATTTAGGCGTGGGGTTTCAGGATGAATTAAGCGGCAGGGAGAATATCTTTCTTAATGGCGCGATTATTGGCGCTAAAAGAGAGGAATTGACAAATAAGTTAAATTCCATTATAGAATTTTCAGAATTAGGGGATTTTATAGATATGCCTCTGGGGGCTTATTCTCAGGGGATGCGCTTAAGGCTGGCCTTTAGTATTATTACGAGTTTAGAATTTGATATTTTAGTTATGGATGAAGTTCTGGCTGTGGGTGACGCGCTTTTTCAGAGTAAATGTTTCGAGCGGCTGATGGATTTCAGGCGTTCAGGCAAAACATTGGTGATTACCTCCCAAAGTATGGATTTGATTGAGCGGCTTTGCGATAAAGCCGCGCTTTTAGATCATGGCAAATTACTATTTTGTGGAGATACAAAAGAAAGTATTAATAGATACCGGATGTTATTAAATACAGAGAAGTTTTTTGTGGGCCCACAGCAAAGAAAAGAAGATATAACTTTGGTAAAGGATACCAAAAAATGGACGGATGATATTTCGCAGTGGGGAAAGAAATTCGGGACTAAAGAGGCGGTAATAGATTCGGTAAGGTTCCTAAATAAATTTGGTTTTGGCGTTAATCAGATAAATAGCGGCCAGCCCTTAAAAATTAGGGTTAATTTCACAGCCAAAAATAAACTTAAGCAGCCGCATTTTGGCATAGCCATATTTAGGGAAGACGGAGTTTATTGTTATGGCCCAAATACTCATTTTGACGGCCATAGGATTCCAGAGATAGAACCGGGTAAGAGTTGGTTTTATTTAGATTATAAAAGGATATTATTAGCCCCCGGCGAGTATCGGGTCTCCGTAGCTATCTGGGATGAAAATGAAACTTTAGCTTTTGATTATCACCCCGGTTGCTATAAATTGATGGTAAAAGGCCGCCAGAAAGTAAAAGCAGAGAAAGAGCTTTTAAACATTCCTTTTAAATTTAAAACTAAAAATTTTATAGAGGAAAGGCCCGCAGAATCAATAAAATTATTAGATGCCCGTAACAGAGAGAAAACCATTTTCTTTACCAATGAACCAGTAAAATTAGTGATTAGTAACCCTAACCCTGTCCATCGCGTAGGTGGACATGAGATTATTCCACCGCGTAGGTGGACAGGGTTAGGTAGAAAAGCGGGCTTGATATGGGTTGGTTTTTTTAGGGATGACGGCATATTTTGTCAGGGGATAATTGGGGCGCTTAATAATGAGGAAGGAGCTGAAATATTTTTTCCGCATTTACCATTGCTACCCGGAACCTATAAAATTTCTATAGGCGCATCTTCAGTTATCCATTCTTTTCAAATGGTTTTTAATTGTAAAGATTATGGAACAGTTTATTTAGAGCATAAATGGAAATGGAAAATCAATTAAATACAATAAAAAAGGAATTACCTTTAGTTAGTATAATTACCGTGAATTATAACGGAAAACATCTGCTAAAAGACTGTTTTGATTCACTTTCAGCCTTAAGTTATCCCAAGGATAAAATAGAAGTTATTATGGTTGATAATTGTTCCACGGATGCTTCAGTTAATTTTGTAAAAGAACAATACCCTCAGGTAATCTTATTGCAAAATGATGTAAATAACTATGCTCGGGCAAACAATCTTGGGATAAAAACCGCCAAAGGAGAAATTATTGCCTTGATTAATAATGACGTCAGGGTTGATAAAAATTGGCTTGTAGAGTTGATAAAAACTGCTGAAAGCGACAAATCTATAGGAGTAGTTGGCAGTAAGGTATTGTTTATGGATGGCTCTATACAAAGTATGGGGCATCAAGAGTATCCTAATTTTTATTGGGGCGATATTGGTTTTCAAGAGAAAGATACCGGTCAATATAATATTACAAAGGAAGTAGTTAGTATTTGTGGATGCTCAGTTTTATATAGAAAAAAATGCTTAGAAGAGGCAGGATTTTTAGATGAAGATTTCAATATATTTTTAGAAGATGTAGATATGGGCATAAGATGCAGGGCAAAGGGGTGGAGGCTTATTACTTGCCCGGAAAGTATCGTATATCATAAATATCATGGCACAGTTGGCAGTGAAAACACCGCCAAATATTGGCAAGAAGTAAATCGTCTTCTTTTAATAGCTAAGCATTGGCCGGAGAAGTTAGCCGATGCCTTATCGGGAAGGAATTATTTTACAATAAAGAGCGGTCATAAAAATGCAAAAGATATAAGTGAAGTGATGGGGAAAATATTTATCAAGTTATTAAAAGAACATGGATATGAAATGCTTATTAATTTAAGTTCAGGCTTGTTCGAATCTGTTAGAAAAATTTATAACTTTGAGAAAGACTATTTAATACAAAGTTTAATAATTGGACAAAAAGATAAAAATAAGGTAATTGTAGAATTAGATACGATTAAGAACGAAAAGGAACAACGATCCCTATCTTTAAAGCGAAAAGACCAGGAATTGGCTTCCTTAATGCAACAAAAAGAAGAAGAGTTATCTTCGCTGAAACAGCAAAAGGACCAAGAATTGGTTTCTCTGAGGCAACAAAAAGAAGAAGAGTTATCTTCGCTGAAACAGCAAAAGGACCAAGAATTG
>CAKKQB010000028.1:0-14264 GCA_919901915.1 Omnitrophica bacterium GWA2_41_15 | reverse complement strand
GGCAACAAAAAGAAGAAGAGTTATCTTCGCTGAAACAGCAAAAGGACCAAGAATTAAATATCAAGAACTTAATATTACAGCAAACAAAAAAGGAATTAAATGATATTTATTCTTCTACCGGTTATAAATATCTTTTGCGTCCTTTATGGAATTTTTTATGGCCAATTAAAAAAAATCTTAAGAGAAGAAAGGTAATTATCAGAAATTTTTTTGATAATTTTAGTTTTAAACCAAAAGCATTACTGTTCAAATTAACGTTATTGTGGGCGAAGCGAAGCAATCTTACTGTCGGAAGATTGCTTCGGCACTTCGTGCCTCGCAATGATACGCTGCTGGTGTTTCGAAAACATTTTACCGACGGTAACAATTGTTGTAATTTGGACACGTATAAATCAAAAGGTAAAATTAAAAAAAGTCAAAAAATATTTTCCAAAATAAATGAGATCCGTTATTCCCTGTTTATCCGGGACAACTGGACCAAGGTTTACATCAATCATATTAAATATAAAACTTTTCCTCCGAAGCCTGAGAGACTAACTTTAATGCTTAACAAAATATGTAATCTTAAATGCGTATTTTGCGACATACCAAATGCTGACGGCAAAGAGGATATTTTATTAAAAGAGAATGCATTTAAAGTAATCAATGAGGCTAAAAAAATTGGCATAAAAGAAATAATATTAACTGGCGGTGAACCTTTTTTGCACCCGCATCTTTTTGAGATTGTAGATT
This sequence comes from Omnitrophica bacterium GWA2_41_15, assembly GCA_919901915.1. Classification (GTDB taxonomy): domain Bacteria; phylum Omnitrophota; class Gorgyraeia; order Gygaellales; family Profunditerraquicolaceae; genus CAKKQB01. The sequence continues at coordinate 13,532 of CAKKQB010000028.1, read as the reverse complement.
TTGCAAATTTAAGAAATATTAATTCAGTAATAACCACCAATGGCCTTTTTATAAAACAGCACGTAGATAGAATTATAAAATCCGGCATTAATTGCATAAGCGTGTCCATAGACGGAAAAGAGGAAACCCACGATTTCTTAAGAAATTGCCAAGGCGTATACAAACAGGTCTTAGAAGCAATCTGTCTACTCAGGCAAAATAGAATCAATACTTCCGTGAATTTCGTGGTAACCAATAAGAATGTTTTTGAGTTAGAGGAGGTGTATAACTTTTTTTCTGAACTGGGGATAAAAGTTTCATTTTTACCCGTTATTAACAAACCAGATTTATTCCCTGCAAAAAAAGAAGAAAAAAATACCTACACGAGATTTATAAAAAAATTATTGCGCAAAGGTAAAATTTCAAGCTATGAATATAAATATCTTGAGATTGCGATGTCAGCTTATTTTAGCAGGAAGAATGTATTTGTGCGCTGCTTGGGTTTAAATTTCGAGCTGGGGATAGATACCGCCGGAAATATTACTCCTTGCTGTGTATGGGAAAACAGAAAACCAGAACTAAATAATTTAGGGAATGTATTGGAAACAGATATTGAAGAATTATGGTATTCTGCTAAGTTCCAACAGGCTCGTTCGTCTATTTTTAATAAAGGATGTCAAAATTGTTTTAATCCTTCAATTGTAGATTTACCTAAGATAACCGGTATAAATTTTCTTGTTCCAAATCCGAATGAGAGAAAGGAGAACTTAATTCTTGCAGTAAAGGAGCACAAAGCGAATATTGACAAGCCTAATCATGCGCATATGAGACTTACCAGTAGATGTAATTTGTCATGCCGTCATTGCGATATCTGGAAAGTTGAAAAAGATGCAAAACGCGAAATTTCTGTTCAGGATTGGAAGAAATGCGTTGATAAACTGTATATGTGGTTAGGTAGTTTTAAACTCGATCTCGCCGGAGGAGAAATTCTTTTATATCACGGCTCGATTCCATTAATCCAGTATTGTGCCAGTAAAGGCATTACGGTAAACCTAACAACCAACTCAACATTAATAGATGATGTTATGGCAGAAAAAATCGCCAATTCAGGATTATATTGTATAAATCTTTCATTGGACGGCTTAGAAGATGCGCATTGCTATACAAGAAATAACTCGTCTGTGTTTTTAAAAGTTCAGCAAGCTGCCTCTAAATTGCTAAGATATCGAAAACAAGACATACCCTACATTAGTCTTACTACAGTCATTACTAAATATAATCTTAAGCAATTACCCGAGATTGTCAATTTGACTAAGGAATGGGGTATCAATAATATAAGCTTTCAAGCCTTGGATCAGAATTTTGGCGCCAAATATGATAGTGGTTGGTTTAGAGATAATGAATTTTGGCCGACAGAATTTTCAGAGGTAGAGGAGGCAATAGATGGTTTGATAAGCATGAAGAAGAAGGGAATTCGTATAGACAATTCAATGGAACAGCTAAATGTTTTTAAGAGATATTATAAGAGTCCGAATGGAGAAATCAATAATCAATGTTTTACAGGGATTAATAATTTTATTGTAAATGAGTTCGGGGAGGTTCTTTTGTGTTGGAATATGCCTCCTGTTGGCAATCTTTTAAGCGGCAATCCAGAGCAAATTTGGAATAGTAAATCTGCAAGTCAGACGAGGAAAGAAATAGAAAGATGCAAAAGGACTTGCCGAATGTTAAATTGTAATTATGCATAGAAAATTGCCTTAATTTTAACCACTTGATTAATTATTGACAGTTTCTATTATTAATGGATACGACCTGCTCGTCGGTAGAAGCGTATCCATTATTTCCCGAAACGTCAGTAGAATAAATGCCAGTGTCTTGGAATAAAAACTAATTAATAGGCGCATGAGTAGGATATGTTAAAGAAATTAATTGCAGAAAATTTATATAAGTGGGAAAAGGAATCCTTGGCGCCCCCCACCCAAATTAGTATTACTCCAACTAATTTATGCAACCTTAAATGTCGTTCCTGTTGGAAGAGAGATGAAGCAGTTGATTCTATTCTGCATAAGAAACCCGCCGAGATACCCGGAGAAAAGTTATTAAGTGTTATAGCCGAAGCAAAAGAATTGGGAGTTAAGTGTGTGGAACTCACAGGCGGCGGAGAGCCGCTGGTAAGAAAGGCTGTTACTGCGCAGTTGATTAAGGAAATTAAAAACCGGTCCATGATTGGCTGGTTGACCACTAACGGAACACTTTTTTCCCCAGAAATAGTACAATTGATAGTTGAATCGGAGTGGGATAAACTTACAGTTAGCCTCGATGCCCCTGACGCAAAAACCAATGATTTTTTAAGACCACCCGCAGGTAGTTTTGAAAAAATTTTAAATACCTTAAACCTATTTAAGGAACGTAAGAAATTATTCAACAAAGACTTACCTGTGATTACCTTCAATGTAGTTGTTTCTAAATACAACATCAATAAGATTTCCGAGATTATTTGTTTAGCAAGCCAATATGGAGCGCAAGGGGTGACATTTGAACCGGTAAAAGTTTTAGCCAATGAGTGTAAAGAGCTTTTAGTCGATTTCGAAAAAGAATACGACAGAATAGTAAAGGAATTAGAGAAGACGCAAGTGGTTGCGTCTAAAAGAAATATTTTTACAAATATCGATAGTTTAATACGCGTTCCCGAGTTAATAAAATATTCTGGAAAGTTGTTAAAAAGCATGCCTATAAATGCTTTAAACGACGGAGAAAGCAGGTTATTAGAAGTCTCCTGCATTGAGCCATGGTTTCATATTTATTTGGAAGCAGATGGGAATGTGCGGCCCTGCTGTGTCAATCCTGGTTTCGGTGAAAATATCTATAATAAATCTTTGAAAGATATCTGGTTTGGTGAAAAATTCTTTTCTTTTAGGAATGCGATAATAAGCAAAAACTATCCTTTGTCCTGCAATCAGTGTAATGCTAATCTTATTTGTTTCTCAAGAGAAATACAAGAAGCGCTTAAAGAGAAATTATTTATTAACGAGTACCCTGTTGTAAGAAAGGAGTTAAAGGTATCCCAGAAAAAACAACGATTAAGAATGCTTATTACTGATACTGCCCCTTTATATCCCCCTCTTTGGGGCGGGCCTAAGAGGATATGGAATCTTTATAGTAACTTTTCGCAGGATTTATTTAGTATTACTTATGTTGGTGTAAAGGCTGATTTGAAAGACGGCCGTAAGTATAGGTTTAATAAAATCTGCGATAACTTCAGAGAAATATCCTGTGTTTTTCCACCGCATTATTATTTCTGGCATGCTTTTGAAAAGTTAATTTTTAAAAATACGTCACTGGATTTATTCCCGTATCTATTGATGCGTACTGATTGGCAATTTAAATATGTTCTTAATTCACAAAATGCCGATGTGATTATTTGTTCTCACCCTTGGTCATCTTTGTGTGTGCGCAAGAACAGCAATCAATTTTTTATTTACGATGCGCACAACTGTGAATATTTATTGATGAGGCAGATATTAGGAGAGCGTATTTTAAAAGATTTTGTTTTAAGGCAGGTAAAAAGAATCGAAGGCGATGCATGCAAAAAATCAGATTTAATTTTAGTTTGTTCGGAAAATGAAAAAAAGGATTTTATGGATTTATATGGCATAAATGAGAATAAAATTTATATTGTTCCTAATGGCACAGTAATTAAGCCTTTACATATTCTCGAAGAGAAAAGGGCAGCCAAAGAAAAATTAGGTATAACAGGATGTAAAATAGTGGTATTCATAGGCGCTTATTATAAGCCCAACATAGAAGCGGCAGAATTTATTGTTAATAATTTAGCATCCACGTTAAAAGAATATATTTTTCTTATTACTGGTTCAGTAAAAGACGCTTTTAGGGATAGAGTTTTGCCTGGAAATGTGGTATTTTCTGGCATGGTTTCTGAAGAAAGATTAGATCTTATTTTAAGGGCCTCGGATATAGCAATTAATCCGATGTTTAATGGCTCGGGAGTCAATATAAAGATGTTGGATTATTTGGGGTATGGGTTACCTGTCGTAACTTCACCTTGTGGTAATAGGGGCCTTAAAACAGAGCATATGAAAAATATATTTCTTGCGTCTATAGATGAATTTAGTGGATCTGTCAGAACGGTTATGACAGATACATTGCTATATAATAGATTAAAATTTGAAGGATATCAATTTGTTAGGGAAGGCTATGATTGGAAAGCCATTAGTAGAAATTTAGAGAAAATAATATTAGATATAATATCAAAGTGAATCTTCTTTATATAACACCTTATTTACCTGTATTTGGTTCTCACGGATGCGCCTCTAAGACTTACGATGATATAGCGTTACTTTCTTTAAGGCATCAGATAAGTCTTGTTTCTTTTGTTGCGCCTTGTGATAAAGAGAAAATCAACTGTTTGGAGAAAATGAATTGTAAGGTATATCCTTTTTTCATACCGAGTTACCGCTATTTACCTTACGGATGTCGAGAGATGACTTGTTGTATCGGAGATCTAATAGAAAAAAATCAAATAGATATTTTACAGTGCGAGACATCGTTTATGGCAAAATATTTGCCTTTTCTTAACGGAATCCCCGCGGTATTAACCAAACATCAAATTCCTTCTCTTTATTTCTGGAGGGATTTCAAGATTAGAAAAAATCCCTTTGTGTTATTAAGAATCATTAAAAATATTTTAGATGAAAAATTATGGTTTTTAAAATTTGAAAGAATAATATTTTTATCACAACATGATAAAAAGATAGTAGAGTTTTTAATAAATGATAAATCTAAAATAAAAATTATTCCTTTGGGTATAGATTTGGAGTATTTTCATCCTTGTCAAACGGATCAATATAAATATGATGCCTGTTTTCTGGGCAATTTTTTAAATTATCCTAACGTAGATGCGTTTTTTTATTTTGTTTACAAAATCCTTCCGTTAGTAAAGAAATCCTTTCCTCATTTTTCCTTGCTTATTATTGGGAATAATCCTCCGGAGAGCATAAGGCAATTTAGCGGAAAAGAGAATATACATATAACAGGTTGCGTTGAAGACGTGCGGCCATTTCTTTTAATGAGTAAAATTTTTATTCATCCTATGCGCTTAGGTTCAGGAATGAGAAGAAAGTTATTGGAGGCATGGGCTATGGAAAAACCGATTATTTCTACGACCACAGGATGCGAGGGTTTAAGAACTGTAAATGATAAGAATATATTAATTGCAGATAATCCCGTAGATTTTAGTAAAAAAATAAAATTATTAATGGATGATGAGAATTTGAGGGGCGCCTTAGGCAAAGAAGGAAGAATAACTTTAAAGAGATATCATAACCGAGAAGAAATTGTTGCTTCTTTAGAAAAAGTATATCTGGAATTGATTTCTTAATGACAACGACTCTTTCCATTATAGTTGTAACTTATGATTCATTAAGTTTTATTAGAGATTGCGTAGAGTCTATCTTTGTTCAGACTTATAAAAAATTTGAGATTATTGTGGTAGATAACAATTCCCAGGATAAAACAGTAGAGTTTATAAAAAAAAACTATCCGCAGATTCGTTTGATTGAGAATGGACAAAATAGAGGTTTCCCTTATGCTTGCAATCAAGGTATTGAAGCTACAAGGGGAAAGTATATTTTAACTTTAAATAGCGATGTTACCTTGGAAGAAGATTTTTTATATGAGATTAAGAGGGCTATGGATGAAGCTGACCCGGAAGTCGGGCTTATAAGCCCGAAAATATTATGGGCTAAGGATAAAAAACTCATTGATTCTACCGGCCTTATGCTTTCAAGGGCGAGAAGGTTCTTTGACAGGGGGAGAGGCGAGGTTGATAAATCTCAATATGACCGAGAAAGGGAAATATTTGGCCCTTGTGCCGCAGCAGCGCTTTATAAAAGGGAAATGTTAAAGAGCGTAGAGGTTTTTAATGAATATTTTGATCCTGATTTTTTTCTGTTATTGGAAGATTTTGATTTAGCTTGGAAGGCTAAAAATCTTGGATGGAAAGCCTTATTTGTTCCGGAGGCTAGATGTTATCATATGAGAAATATATCAGGCAGGGCAATCCAGTATGCCCAGTACCTCTGTTTTCGTAATAGATATTTTTTATTAGTAAAAAACGATAACATTAGAAATCTCTTTAAGGATATTATTTTTATCTTAATTTATGATATTTTAAGACTTCCTTATTTTTTAGTAATCAATAGATATGCGGTAAAAGCGATAAGGGAGTTAAAAATGAAGATTCCGGATATGTTTAAGAAACGCAAGATGATTTTATTAAAAAAAGGGTTTGGAAATCACAAATAAATAATTATGGAATATTGCAGGGGCATTGTATCAGTCGTAGTAGCCACTTTTAATCAGAAAAAAAGTTTTGAGAAATGTATTTGTTCGTTACATAATCAAAGATATTCTTGTTTAGAGGTAGTCTTAATTAATAATGGGGAAGAGGATTTTTTAAAAAATATTAACTCAGGGTTTTCCTTATTGAAAGTGATAAATAATAAAAAAAATTTATTTTTCTCTCAATCACAAAATCAAGGCATAAAGGTTTCACGTGGTGAATTTGTATTGTGCTTAAATGATGATGTTGTTTTAGAGGATAATTTTATTGATGAGTTAGTAAAGATTGTAAGCCTAAATGAGCGAATCGGAATGGTGAGTGGTAAGATTTTACGGATGGATAAGATTACAATTGATTCTGCTGGCCTGTTTTTAGGGAAATCCAGAAAACCTGTTGAAAGAGGCTTTAATCAAAAAGATATAGGGCAATATAATAAAGAGGGATATATTTTTGGAGTTAGCGGCGCGGTTGCGTTTTATCGCAGGACGATGTTAGAAGACATAAGAGATGAAAGTGGGTATTTTGATGAACGGTACGGGATGTTTTATGAAGATTTAGATTTGGCTTGGAGGGCAAGTAAAAAAGGATGGCGCGGTTATTATAATCCGAAAGCAGTCGCTTACCATGAAAGAGGCGCCAGCGCAAAAACATTTTTTTCGGGACCGTGGTTTTTAAGAAAATATAGCTTTGTATACTTAAATGATGCCATAAAAATCAGACTAATTAAAAATAGATATTTGACTATTATTAAGAATGATTCTTTTTGGGGTATAATTTTTAATTTACCTTTTATTCTAGCCTATGAGATTAAGCTGTACATTTGTATTGTATTATTTTTCCCGAAATTGTTTAAACAAATCTGTAAGGGCTTGCTAAATCGATGCTAAAGAAATTTACTCTTTTTTTAATTATATTATTACTATTTTGGATTTCTTTTTTTCCTCAGCCTATTCAGGATAAGTATGGTATCGCGTTAAAAATATTTCTGGGGATTTTTTTATTGGTTTTATTGTTTTCAAGAAAAATTTTTCAGAATTTCCGTCTGTTTGTTAAAGATTGGCCGCTGTGGTTATTTTTGGCTTGTATATTGCCAAATATATTTTTAGCCCAAGACAAAAAAATAGCCCTCGATACATATCTTCATTTATCCTTATGCCTATGTTTACTTTTTTATATCGGCAAAGGCCTGTATAATCAGCGCAACGCTGATTTTGCGCATATAGTTATTTGTATTTGCAGCGGCTTAGTGGCAATTTTTGGTTTGTTTGAGGTAATTTTTGCTTTTAATCCCCTGTATAAATATTTTATTTCCAATCCATTTTATGAAAGATACATCACTAGTTGGGTGCGGCCGATGTCTACGTTATTTAATCCAGCGCCTTTAGCCAGCTATCTTTTGGTTGGCCTGCCTTCAGCAGTATATATTTTTAAAAGCAAAACGCTAATAAAAAAAACCTGCGGCGCCGTAGTGTTAGTTATTAATTGCGTCTGTCTTATTTTGACTTTTTGCCGCAGTTCATTTTTAGGGTTGTTAGCTATGTTATTTTTCTTTTTATTGATTCAGAAGCAATATAAGAAGACATTATTGTTTGTATTAGCGGCATCAATCCTGTTTTTGTTAATGTCTGTTCTGCCGTATCCTTTCAACCGCCTAAGTCCGAAAGGGATTGGAATTTATGGGACAGGGGTATTTTCGGACTATAGGATTACAAGAACAAAAATGGCTGTTAATATGTTAAAAACTAGCCCTTTGACAGGCGTAGGTTTAAAAAACTTCAGGGTTTTATTCGATAAATATTACCCTAATCAAAATGAACTACTGTATGTGGATTATGAGATAAAGATAGCGGATAATATGTACCTTACTTTATTGGCGGAAACCGGTATTTTGGGCTTGGGAGGTTTTTTGATTTTTGTTTTTATGTTATTAAGAAGAGTAATTAAAAAAACCAGGAAAGCAGGAGGCTCTATTTCTAATCAGATATTTTTGTACCCAGGATTATCTTTAATAGGGTTGTTTTTTAGCATGGTTGGATACGAATTATTTTATTGGTATACTCCTTATGCCCTTTTCTGTCTAACATGCGGGTTTATCCAAGGCGCGGTGTATGACGGTGGAATTTAAGAGAAAAAGTATAGTAGTTGTTATCCCTACCTATAACGAGGCAGGAAACATCGCGTCCCTTGTAGAGAAACTTTTTAGCTTGGATAGTAATTTATTTGTCCTTATTGTAGATGATAATTCTCCGGATGGAACATCCGGGATAGTAGAGAAATTAAAGGACATTTACCCGAATTTATGTTTGATTAAAAGACAGCGAAAGTTGGGATTAGGTAGCGCGTATAGGGAAGGATTTAGTTATGCCTTAAAGCAAGGATACGATATAATAGTTCAGATGGATGCGGATTTTTCTCATAGTCCTTATTATGTGCCGGAGTTAGTGAGATTGTTAGATAAGTATGATTTGGTAATAGGCAGTAGGTATATAGGAGAAGGCAGGGTAGTGAATTGGCCAGGAACAAGGATTTTTTTAAGTAGATGGGCGAATTTTTTTGCCAGAATTTTTTTGCGCGCGCCTATTTATGACTTAACCAGCGGTTTTAAGGCGATAAGAAAAAATGTGCTGGAAGCAACGGATTTTTTAAACATTACTTCTCGGGGGTATGCCTTTCAGATAGAGATGAGTTTGGTTGTTCTTGCTAAAGGTTTTAATGTCATTGAATATCCTATAGTATTTCAAGGAAGAAAAAATGATAAATCCAAGATGTCTTCTAGCGTGATTGGCGAGGCATTTCTTAAAGTATTATGCTTATGTTTCAAGGGACCCTGTCCACCTCGTAGGTGAACAGGAGTTTTTATTCGCCCACCTACGAGGTGGACTCTGGTCCCTGTTCAACAGTAATTATTATAGAAAAATGAAGAAAAATTCGCGATTCCTTAAGTTACTAAGTTATTATAAAAGGCATATATTTATATTATTTTTGTTGAATCTCTTTTCTTCTCTTTTTCTTTTGGCCGCGCCTTATTTTTCCAAACTTTTTGTAGATAACGCGTTTTTAGCCAGAGACTTTAGCAAATTCTTGAATTTTTCCATTGTAGGGGTAGCTATATTCGTATTCAGCACATTAGCTAAGATGATTGAAGATATTGTAAAAAACAGAATATCCATAAGATTGAAGCTTAATTTAACGGATAGATTTATAAAAAAACTTTATTCATTGGATTTGAAATTCTTTCGGGCTAAATCTGTGGGAGAAAATGCCTATAGGCTCTCTGACACGGAAGCTGTCTCGAACTTTATTTTAGAGCAATGCCCAAGCTTGTTGGTAGATATTTTAAAACTGCCTGTAATTTTAGGGATTGCGTTATGGATAAATGCCCCTATGACGCTTGCCTTGCTTATTTTAAGCCCTTTATTTTTAATTCATAGGTTTTATTTACAAAAGAAGCTTTTGCCGATTTACGAGGAGAGTTGGAGATATAATGCCGAGTTATCCAAGAAGGTCCATGAATCATTCTCTAAGATTTTAATTATTAAGGCATTAGATTTAGGGCTTTATCAGAGACACATCTATGTGAGGTCTTTAATAAAAATTATGCGCTGGGCCATAAAGAGTTTTAAGTGGGCTATAGCCAGCTCTTTAGCGTCATCTTTTTTATCTAAAGCAGTATATGGAGCAATAATTCTCTATGGAGGCCTGTTGATTATTAAAGGAAGGCTTACTTTGGGCAGTTATACCGCGGTGATGATTTATATTACTCAGTTAGGGGGTTTGTTAGAGTCTTTTAGCTATAGATTTGAATATTTTACAAAGGATTTGGTTTCCTTGAGAAGATTTTTTGAGATTATGGATATAGAGCCTCAAATAAAAGATGATCTTTGCGCGAAGAAGTTAAAGTCAATAAAAAGAGAGGTTCAATTTAATAATCTCTGGTTCGGATACCAGCCTGAGAAACCGATTTTTAAAGGACTAAACCTTGCTATCCCGGCTTTTCCGCGGGTAGGTATAGTTGGCCCCTCGGGTTGTGGTAAGACAACTCTGGTTAATTTAATCCTTAGGCTGTACGAACCTTTTAAGGGCCAAATATTTTTGGATGGATTAGACGTGAAAGAGATAAGCTTAAGTTCGTTAAGAGAGAGAATAGCCATTGCTACTCAAGAGCCGCAGTTATTCGATGTTTCCGTAAAAGAGAACATTAGTTATGGTTTAAAGAATATCAGCTTTGAAGAGATTGAAGAAGCGGCTAAGATTGCTTGTATCAATGACTTTATTTGTCATCTGCCGGAAGGTTACAATACCTGTCTTGGCGAAGACGCTTGTTTCTTATCAGGAGGGTTGAAGCAAAGGATTGCTCTATCTAGAGCAATTTTGAGAAAGCCTGATTTGCTCATTCTTGATGAAGCTTTATCTTCGGTAGATTCGTTTACAGAAGATAAGATATTTAAAAATCTTAAAGAAAAGAGTTTGGGATTAAGCGTCATAGTGATTTCACACAGGTTATCTTCTGTCTGCGATTTAGATAGAGTGTATTTTTTAAGGATGGATGGAATAATAGAAGAAGGCAAGCACGAACAACTTTTAGCAGAAAGTCAATTATATAAAGATTTTTTTCATAATCAAATAATGGATCCCCGCTTGCGCGGGGATGACAATGACACGCTGTAGATGAATGACACGTTGTTACGAATACTGTCATTCCCGCGCAAGCGGGAATCTAAATAATGGATCCCCGATTAAAACATTCGAGGATGACACGTTACAGAGGAATGATAAATCTTACATATTTCGTCGGAGCATTTCCAAGAACTAAAATGTTACAAAAAAATCAGCCGGAAGCAGAATTAGTATTGGCTATCGCTAAAGATTTGGTTTATAATCAAAAGAATAACACTTGGGCCTTTCTGCAAAATAAGAAAATTGATTGGTCGAGATTTAAAGATATTTTGAGCTATCATAGATTAGCGCCTTTCGCGTATCTTAGTTTTAAGGAACATATTTCTTTTTTGCCGGAAGACCTTAGCCGGATATTAAAAGCAACTTATTATCATTGTGTGGCTCATATAAGCCGGTTGCAGCGAAAATTTTTATGGTTGCAGGGGGCTTTTAGAGAGAGAAATGTTCTTTTACTGCCCATTAAAGGTATAGCATTATTGGACGACTTGTATCTTAATTATCCGGCGCGCTCGAGCGCTGATATGGATATTTTGGTAAAAGAAGAGGATTTAGATAAAGCGGTAAAGATTTTAGAAGATTTGGGATACCGAAAAAATTTAGAAGGTTTTAAGGAATCTTACTGGCGGAAAAAGCAGTATCATTTTGTTTTTCAGGAAAAAGAGCCGAAGGGTTTTTCTCCAATCATAGAATTACACTGGGATCTGGATTACCGAAGATATAGGAGGCAATTATTGCCGGAGTGTTTTAAGAGATTAAGAGAAGGCCTAATGCAGAATAGTCAGGTAAAATTGCTTTCTCCGGAAGACACCTTTATCGCCCTGGCTTTACATCAACGCCGTTTTGGCGCGGCGTTATCCCTAAGAGATGTCTGCGATATGGCTATACTTTTAAATAAGTACGTTTCTGGTTTTGACTGGGATTATGTTTTAAGAGAGATAAAGAAAGCGAGGATTTGTTCTACTATATTTTTCGCGATTTCTCAAATACGTCTTTTTTTTAAGATTAGTATACCGGAAAATGTATGGAGGGGGTTAAATTTATCTGGCGCTAAGAAAAAAATAATTCAGCGATTCATTAAGAAAAATACATTTTCGTCTTGTCATGAAGTCGAGTCAAAAAACCTGTATCTAAAAGTGCATTTTCTTTTATATGATAATTTTTGGGAGCCGGTGGATTATATCCTAAATATACCCCAGGAGCAGTTTGCTAAGTTTTATAATTTAGAGCCTTATGCTAAAAAAACCTGTTTCTATTATCGACATCGTTTATTTTACATATTTTTAAGAAGCATCGCGAAAATTATCTAACCGGTCATTCTGTGAGAGAATAGTATTGCATATAGTTAAACTTTGTGATATACTTTAATTATGAAAAATAGGCTATTTTGGAAAAATGCTATAGAAGAGCTGTTTAAAGAAAAATCAATTATCTGGCTGACGGGTGTCCGGCGCTCAGGTAAGACATTTTTGTGCAAAAGCTTTGAGGGTATTGATTATTTTGACTGCGAGCTTCCACGGATAAGGCGTATGATGGAAGATCCAGAGTCGTTTTTAGAAAGTTTGCGCGGACGCAGGATTGCGTTGGATGAGATTCATAGGTTGCCAAACCCGTCGGAAATATTAAAAATAGCTACTGATCATTATCCTGATATACAAATCATTGCTACAGGTTCGTCTACTCTTAGCGCTTTCGCGAAATTTAAGGATACGTTGACAGATAGAAAACGGGAGTTATGGCTTACCCCTATGATGCTCTCAGACGCGGAGTCTTTCGGTAATACTGATTTAAAGCACAGGTTTCTTTATGGCGGATTACCGCCTTTTTTTATGAGTGTTCGATATCCGGAGCGGAATTTTCAAGATTGGATGGATGCTTTTTGGGCAAAAGATATTCAGGAATTATTTAGGCTTGAAAAGCGGTATTCATTTCAGAAATTTTTTGAGCTTATTATGGCTCAAAGCGGAGGTATATTTGAAGCTAATAGTTTTGCGTCTCCATGTGAAGCGAGCAGGACCACTATTTCCAATTACCTGAAAGTGCTTGAAGCTACTTTTACTATGCATATTATACGTCCTTTTAATTCTAAAAGGCAAAATGAGATTATATCCGCTCCAAAAGTTTATGGCTTTGATACCGGGTTTGTTTGTTATCACCGCGGCTGGCATGAACTTAGAAATGAAGATATGGGGTATCTGTGGGAGCATTTTGTTTTAAATGAGATTTTTGCTCATCGGCAAATTAGAGATATTGGTTACTGGAGAGACAAGCAAGGACATGAGATAGATTTTGTGATTGATAGAAAGGGTCAGCCTCTTATAGCGATAGAATGTAAGTGGCGTGATAAAGATTTTGATCCGACAAATGCTAGAGTGTTTTTAAGGCATTATGATAAGGCGCAAATATATGTAGTGTCGCATAATGTGAGCCATCCTTATAGCCGTAAATACGGTGATTTCACGATTAAGTTTATGAATCTCGCGGGTTTTGATAATATTTGGAGAAATAGCGACAGGTT
>CAKKQB010000027.1 GCA_919901915.1 Omnitrophica bacterium GWA2_41_15 | reverse complement strand
GTTAACTTTCCCTCATAAGCAGGGGGGTAACGATCTATGGTATCATTCCCAAAATATTTAAATTTTTCCTTTGACATTTTTAAAATTTGTGTATAATAGATATAGTTGTAAAGCTCTAAAGAAGCAAGCTAAAGCAAGGATATAAAAAACTCACCAATAATTTGGAGGAGCTGACAAAATGCAGAATGTTGAAGTTAGTAGAGTAGACAGGCAGATTTTGGAAGGAGTGTCGTTTAATACTGAAACCTGCGAAGCCTTCGGTTATGAGTTTTTGTTGGACCTCTATGGCTGCAAAAAGGGATCCTGTGACGATCTATCTCTTTGCTATAGATTTTTGGATGAGCTCGTGGATTATCTTGGCATGGAAAAACAGGCGCCGCCAAACATTTTTTTTACGGATGCCGTGCGTTTTCCTGATAAGGCGGGGCTTTCCGGCTGGGCGCCTTTAGTAGAAAGTTCCATAGTAATTCACACTTTAACTCCTAAAGATTTTATTTCCGTGGATATCTATTGCTGTAAAAAATTTGATATTGATAAAGCCAGGGCGTTCGTCAGTAGATTTTTTTCCCCTAAGCGTATAGATGAACAGTTTGTCTTGCGCGGGGTTGATTATTATAAGTAGCGGGTAAAAGTTTTTTAAAATATCATTAACATGTAATACGTAAGGGAGGTGAAAAAGAACTTGGTTTCCAATACTGAACATAAAATAAAAATAATTGATGATTTTAAAATTCATTCCAGGGACACTGGTTCTGCGGAGGTGCAGATCGCGCTTCTGACTGAAAGAATTAATTCCTTGGGAGAACATTTTAAACTACATAAAAAAGATTTTCATTCCCGGCATGGACTGCTTGTGCTTGTAGGCAGGCGCCGCAGGTTTCTTAAATATCTCAAGGAAAAAGACTTTAAAAAATATGAAGAGGTCTTAGAAAAGCTTAGCTTGAGAAAATAATAACCGGGAATTTAATTTGAATGGATGTGAAATTATGCAAAAGCAAATTTTAAAGGTTAAATTTGGTCAGCAGGATTTAATTTTAGAAACAGGAAAAATCGCCAAGCAGGCAAACGGTTCGGTTACTGTTCAATATGGCGGAACCGTAGTGCTTGTTACTGCTTGTATGTCCCGTGAAGTCAGGGAAGGACGGGATTTTTTTCCTTTAACCGTGGAATGTCAGGAAAAGACTTATGCCGCGGGTAGGATTCCCGGAGGGTTTTTTAAAAGAGAAGGCAGGCCTTCGGAAAGCGAGATTTTAAATGCCCGGCTTATTGACAGGCCCATTCGGCCGCTTTTTCCCAAGGGTTTACTAAATGACATTCAGGTTATGGCAGTAGTCTTGTCAAGCGACGGAGAAAATGATCCTGACATATTAGCCGTAATTGGCGCGTCCGCCGCGTTAACTATATCTGATATACCTTTTAATGGGCCGGTGGCTTCTTGCCGTGTCGCGTGGATTAACAATGAATTCATTTTAAATCCCACTTACGCGGAGTTGGAGAATTCTGATTTAAATGTGGTAGTGGCGGCGAACCGTAGTGGCGTGATCATGCTTGAGTCAGAGGCTAAAGAGGTATCAGAGGATACTTATCTTGAAGCGGTCAAATTTGGTTTTGAGAACCTTTTGCCTATTATCAGCATACAGGAAGAGCTCAAGAAACTTTGCGGAAAAGAGAAGGTTCAGATTAAGTTAAATAAGGTGGATACCGTATTAGAGCAAAAAATTGAAGAATTATCCAAAGAGAGATTGAACGAGGTTTATAAATTAGCCAAAAAAGAGGAACGGGAAGAAGAGGTAAGCGCGTTATTTAAGGAGCTGGAAGCCAAGCTTGTTGCTGAAGGGTATGCCTCTTCAGATATTAAAATGAGATTGGTAGAGGTAGAAAAGAAATTAGTAAGAAGGAAAATATTAGAAGAGAATATTCGTGAAGACGGCCGGTCTTTTAAGGAGGTCCGTCCTATAGATTGTGAGGTTTCCGTTTTGCCGTGTACCCACGGTTCAGGCCTTTTTACTCGTGGACAGACGCAGAGCCTGGCGATTACAACTCTTGGCACAGGCGAAGATGAACAGCTCGTAGAAGCATTAGAAGGAGAGAAACGTAAATCATTTATGTTGCATTACAGTTTTCCTCCTTTTAGCGTAGGGGAGACTGCTCCTGTGCGTGGGCCGGGCCGCAGAGAAATAGGCCATGGCGCTTTGGCAGAAAGGGCTCTTCTCGCGGTGATGCCTTCTAAAGAAGAATTTCCTTATACAGTCCGGGTGGTTTCTGAGATCTTGGAATCTAATGGCTCATCCAGTATGGCTACGGTTTGCGCGGCAACCTTGTCACTTATGGACGCTGGCGTGCCGATAAAGGACGCGGTTAGCGGCATTGCCTTAGGCCTAATTAAAGAAACAGAAAAGACAGTTATTTTAACTGATATCGCGGGTATAGAGGATCATTTTGGCGATATGGATTTTAAAGTTGCCGGAACTAAAAACGGCATAACTGCTGTACAGATGGATTTAAAAATAGATGGAATAGACCTGGAATTATTGAAGGCGTGTTTATCGCAGGCTACGGAAGGCAGGTTATTTATTTTAGATAAAATGAATGAGGCTTTGGCAAGTCCGCGCGGAGAACTCTCTTCTCTTGCCCCGCGTATAGAAGTATTAAGGGTTAATCCGGAAAAAATTGGCGAGCTTATTGGCCCGGGAGGAAAAACTATAAAATCAATCATTGCCTCAACCGGTGTAAGTATTGATATCAAAGATGATGGGGTCGTGTTAGTGGGTTCAACTAATGCCAGTAAAGCCGAAGAAGCAATCAGAATGATTAAGGCAATTGCCGAAGATATAGAAGTAGGTCGTATATATATAGGTAAAGTGAAGCGTATAATGAATTTTGGCGCCTTTTGCGAGATTGCTCCGCGCAAAGAGGGTTTGGTGCATGTTTCAGAATTGTCCAGTCGTTTTGTCAAGAGCGTGGAAGAAGTAGTTAAGATTGGTGATGAAATAAAAGTAAAAGTTATAGGTATAGATGAGCTTGGCAGGATAAATTTAAGCAGAAAGCAAGCTGAAGAGGCAACCAGTTAGTGAGCGGTGGCAGCCAGAAAGAATTTGTCATTCCGAACAAAGTGAGGAATCTTGTCTGTTGGTCGAGCCCAAATGGGTTTTGACGCCTTAGAGAATTTTCCCTATTAACTGACGTATTATCTGAAGAGAGTTAGTTTTGAAGGAAAGAAGATTAAATGAGATTAAAGGGGTTATTCTTTTCGCGGTAGGGTTTACGATTTTGATAAGCCTTATACGATTTGATTACCTTGATTTGAGTTTTTATACATCCTGTCCCAATATCCCGCCCAAAAATCTCTTAGGTATATTTGGCGCCTGCATCGCTGGAACGACCACATTTTTATTAGGTAGGTATGTTCCTTTCGTTATCCCAATAATTATTTTATCCTTAGGGATAAAATTGTTTCGGCAGGAGAAATTCTGTTTAAACGCGCCCAGATTAGCGTGGATTTTTATTTTATTGCTTTCTTTGAGTTCTCTTATCGGCGTCCTTGATTTAAAAAATGAAAGCATTGCGTTTCTTTATTCCGGCTTCTTAGGTTCAAGCGTATCTAATTTTATTACTACATATACCAGCCGGATAGGCGGATTTATATTATTTATGACATGTATAATATTATCCGTAGCGTTTGTTACTGAAGCCCTGATCTCTTCTTTATTTACAAGCATTATAGACAAGACGAAGTTTGTTTTGGCGGCGGTTTTTAAATTTTTTGAAAAGAAAAAAACTCAAGGGCGAGAAGCAAAAGCAAAACCGCTTATTTGCGCGGTACCAAAATTGAGTTCACTTCGGATAAATCCAGCCTCTACAGTTAACGAAGTTCCAGTGGTAAAGCCGCCTGTTAAACCCAATATACAGATAAAAGAAAAATCTTTGCGCCAAAATTTTGGGTTTGAGGATAAATCTTCCGTCGCGCCTTTAGCTAAAGGCCAGCAACTCAAGACAGGTGATTATTGTCTGCCTTCTATTGGCCTCTTGGATTCTCCGCCGCCGATTGAGGCTAGGCGAATTAAGGATGACTTAGCGTCTAGCGCGCGTATCTTAGAGGAAACTTTAGAGGATTTTGGTGTTTCTGCCAAGGTTACTGATATTGAACAGGGCCCGGTGATTACCCGTTATGAACTTGAGCCTGCGCCGGGAGTGAAGCTTAATCGTATCGTGGCATTGAATGACGATATCGCTTTGACTATGAAAGCGCAATCAGTAAGGATATTAGCCCCTATTCCGGGAAAAGGCAGGGTTGGAATAGAGGTTCCAAACAGTCAAAGTTCATTCGTGTATTTGAAGGAAATTATTGGTTCAAATGAGTTTCAAAAAACGAAATGTAAATTAGCGCTGTCTTTAGGTAAGGATATTACGGGCCAGTCGATAGTCGCGGATTTAGATGAGATGCCGCATCTCTTGATTGCCGGTACCACTGGTTCAGGAAAAACAGTGTGCGTTAATTCTCTTATCTTGTCGTTGCTTTTTAAGAACACGCCTAGTGATTTAAAGTTTTTGATGATTGACCCCAAGACAGTGGAATTGATGCCTTTTAACGGTCTTCCCCATCTAATATGCCCCGTGGTTACGGATGCCAAGAAAGCGGCGCAGGCGCTTAATTGGGTTGTTGCTGAAATGGAAGAGCGTTATCAGCTTTTGGCAAAAGTAAGCGCGAGAAATATTGAAAGTTATAACGAGAAACAGGAAAAACTGCCCTACATTATTGTTGTTATTGACGAGTTCGCGGATTTAATGACTGTCGCGGCTGACCAGATTGAAGGCGCGGTTCAGCGCCTGGCACAGCTTTCGCGGGCTGTGGGAATTCATCTTATTTTGGCGACACAACGGCCTTCAGTAAATGTAATTACCGGTGTTATTAAAGCGAATTTACCCGCGCGCGTATCCTTTAAGGTGGCTTCTAAAGTGGATTCACGGACAGTTTTGGATATGAATGGCGCGGATAAGCTTTTGGGAAGAGGAGATATGTTGTTTTTGCGGCCGGGAGAATCAAAATTAATTCGTATTCAAGGCGCGCTTGTCAGCGATAGAGAGATAGAAGCGGTAGTAAATTTTATTAAGTCTCAAGGTGAGCCGTTTTATGAAGATGATATTCTTAAGGATCAGCCAAAAGGCGTTTTGGGAAGCGGAGAAAGAGATGACCTTTACGATGAGGCGGTAAGGATTATTATGGAAAGCAATCAAGCCTCGGTTTCAATTCTGCAAAGAAGGCTTAGGCTTGGTTATACCCGGGCGGCGCGCATAGTTGATCTTATGGAACAAGAAGGCCTCGTAGGCCCTTTTGAAGGAAGCAAACCGCGCAGAATTTTAGCGGACAGAGAAGCCTGGCTCAAGGGTTCGATAGAAAAATAATTGCATGAACAACGGATAACGTTTCGTGAATAAAGCGCGAAACGTAATGTAGAGACGAGGCATTGCCTCGTCTCTACGAAATACGAACAACGGACAACGAAAATGGAATCAATAGGCGAAAAAATTAAAAAATTTCGTTTAGAAAAAGGGATAAGCCTTGAAGAAGCGCGGAAGAAAACTAAGATTAATACAAATATCTTAAAGGCGATAGAAGGCGATGGGCTTACTGATTTAAGTCCTGTGTATCTAAAAGGATTTATAAAAATATATTGTAAATTTTTAGGTTTTAATTTTGATGTAGGAACAAAACAATCTCCTCCCCCCGTTTTTGATGTAGGGACAGAACAATGTTCTGTCCCCGTTAAACGTAAAGAGCCGCAAGATACAGCCGTAATTTCAGCTAATGTTAAAGATGCCCCTTGTTCCCGCGTTCAGGAAAATCCCGCGCCTCGCGCTAAGGCGCAATATTTTAAGGAGCCAAAGATTAAATTAGGGATTTCCGGTTTCTTTGATAAAATTAAGACGGGCCTCATGACTGTTTTAATAATTATAATTGGTGTGGCAGCTATTTGGGCTTGTTTATCGTATATTAAAAATAAGAAAGGCCGTTCCGTTTACAGCGGACCTATAGTCAAATCCGTTACCAAATCCGCTGCTAAATCATCCGCTAAACAAAAGGCAGCGGTTTTGCCTAAGCGAGTAGATATTAAGCAGAATGTGCGGGTAAAAGCCGTGGATGTTATTTCTAATCCTATAACGAGCCCTGTGAAGGAGGCTGTATCTGGCATAAGATTAGGGATGCGGACAAGAGAAAATTGCTGGGTTTCTCTCAAGGCTGATGGCCGGTCGGTTTTTCATAGGGTATTGGAAAAGGGAAGGTCCGAGAGTTGGCAGGCAAAAGATAAAATGGAGCTTGCGTTGGGAAATGCCGGAGTGGTGGAACTAGAGGTAAACGGCCAGATTTTTTCAAAATTAGGAAAAAGAGGCCAAGCGCTAAAAAATATATTGATTACTAAAGAAGGCCTAGATATCGGACGATAATACGTTTTCATATTTCATAGACCTATATTTCAGTCGTCACCCCGGCGGAAGCCGGGGTCCAGGGGTTTAGATGTCACTGGATTCCTGCTTTTGCCGGAATGACGAAAAGCGTTAAGGTGCGTCACCCCGGCGGAAGCCGGGGTCCAGTAATCTACGATGAAGAAAAAAGATAAAATCGGCATACTAAGTTTAGGCTGCCCTCGAAATTTAGTTGACTCTGAAAATATATTAGGCAGGCTTAATCTAAAGGGCTATTCCATAACTGATATTGATAAAGCGGATATAGCCATAGTTAATACCTGTAGTTTTATAGAGTCCGCCAAGCGTGAATCAATAGAAACCATTCTTGATTTAATTGAATTAAAGAAGGAAGGTAAGATTAAGAAGTTGATTGTTTATGGCTGTCTCCCCCAGCGTTACGGAGAAATTTTAAAAGATGAGCTTCCTGGAGTAGACGCCTTTGTGGGAAGGCTTTCTTTGAGTCACTCTTTAGACAGATTTGCTTTAACAGCTTCTCATTACGCGTATCTTAAGATTTGCGAAGGTTGCGTAAACAATTGTAGTTTTTGCGTTATTCCGCGGATAAAAGGGAAGTTTACCAGCTTAGATATTGATTCTGTGTTGAAGAGAGTAGAGGCTTTCGACAGAAAAAAAATTTCTGAAATAAATATTGTTGGCCAGGATATTACAGGTTACGGTATTGATTTATATAAAGATATAAGGTTAGTGGAGCTTTTAGGGAAGATATTAAAAAAAACAAAAAATATTACCTGGTTCAGGCTCCTTTATCTGCATCCTAGCCGTGTTAGTGATGATTTATTGAAATTAATCAGGGATTCTGAAAGAATTTGTAAATATATTGATTTACCTGTCCAGCACATAAATGACCGTTTATTAAAATTAATGAACAGGAATATAAAAAAGAAGGCTATTCTTACGCTTATTGATAAAATAAGAAAAATTATTCCTGATGTTGCCATACGTACTTCAATTATAACAGGTTTTCCCTCCGAGACAGACGGGGAATTTAAAGAATTATTAAGATTTATGGAAGAGGTAAAGTTTGAGAGGTTAGGCGCGTTCATTTATTCAAGAGAAGAGGATACAAGCGCTTATGGTTTTAAAAACCAAATTTCTCAAAAAATTAAAATAAGCCGTTTTAAGCAAATTATGTCGTTACAGCAAAAAATATCTGAAGAGGTAAATAAAAAGTTTTTAGGGAAAGAAATGAAGGTTCTTGTAGATGAGAAAGATGACGGCCGCTATCTTTGTCGTAGTCCTTTCGATGCCCCTGAAGTGGACGGCCTTGTTTACGTGAGTTCAAAAAAGGTATTAAAGCCAGGTGAGTTTGTAAGAGTAAAAATCATTGATACATTGGAGTACGATTTAGCAGGAACACGTCTAGACACAGATAAAAACATTGTCGTGTAGGGGTGGGGCAAGCCCCACCCTTTCGTTATTCTCGCGAAGCTTGTCCCTGCGAAAACAGGGAGCGGGAATCTAGCCTAAGGAGTATTATGAATATCGCTAATAAGCTTACGATGCTTAGGATTGCGCTTACTTTTGTATTTATGCTGTTTTTGTTTTGCCATGGAGTGTGGGCGAAAGTTTTTAGCCTTGTTATTTTTATGTTAGCCGGCCTGACAGATTTTCTTGATGGTTTTATCGCGAACAAGAAAAATATGGTTACTGATTTCGGCAGGCTTATGGACCCTATTGCTGATAAGATTTTGGTGTTAGCGGCGTTTGCCGCTTTTGTTCAGATGCAGATAATTGAGGCATGGATGTTTGTAATCATTTTTTCCCGGGAGATATTAATTTTATCATTGAGGTTATTCGCGCTTCTTAATAAGGGAAAAGTTTTATCTGCCGCGCGCGCGGGAAAACATAAGACCGTGTCGCAGATGCTGGTTATTTTTTCTATACTAATATTTATTGTAACAAAAGAGGTTTTATTGGCTTATTTTACCTGGAATCCGGGTTGGGAGAAAATGTTTCGCCAGGGCATATATGTTCTAATGCTTCTTACCGTCGGGCTTACCATTTATTCAGGCCTGGCATATCTTTGGGAAAATCGCAAGATAATCACCCGGCTTTAATAATGCGGATATCTATGTTATTAAAGTGTCACCCCGGCGAAAGGTCGAGCCCAGTTGGGCTCTGACACTTCCTCGGGCATTTGCCCTCGGTCGCCGGAATCCAGGTTAATAATATTTCCTGGATTCCGGATTAAAACATTCCGGAATGACGGTTTTTCTTTTAGTAGTTGACGAGGTAAAAATGAAATTAACTAAAAATATCGCTACACTTATCGGTACTTTTTTTTACGTTGGATACTTGCCGCTTATCCCCGGAACATTCGGCAGTTTCGCGGGTCTTGTTTTGTTTTATTTTATCAGAGACAGAGTTCTGCTTCATATATTGATTACTATTGTTTTGTTGATTTTAGGTTTCCTGACTTGCGGAAAAATAGAGAGGTCGGCTAACATTAATGACCCCCGTTTTGTGGTAATAGATGAGGTAAGCGGTCAATTTATAAGCCTTTTGTTTATGCCTTTCTACGATGCGCGGGTATTTATTGCCGCCTTTCTTGTTTTTAGATTACTTGATACTTTAAAACCCTATCCTGCTAATAAGCTTGAAAAATTAAAGGGTAGTCTTGGAATAATGGGTGATGATATTGTCGCGGGGTTATACACAAATATCGTTATTCAGGTAGTCTTCAGGATTACTTCGCTTGCTTAATTGTCTGGAGTGAGACTGTCTGCCCCGGCGAAAGCCGGGGCCGGAATGTCGAGGGGTCAAGGCGCGTCACCCCGGCGAAAGCCGGGGTCCAGGAGTTAGAGTGTCTCTACTGGATTCCGACTTGCGTCGGAATGACGAGGGGGTGGGACTGGATTCCGCCAAGTTTATTTTAATGAAAAAAACAGAAAAAATAAGGTATGAAATAGATCCTCATAATAGGCTAATCTACGAGAAAACAGGGGAAGAGTCGCAAGCCTCGACATTTAGAACAGTTCTCGACGGAAATTTCGAAATAGATTCGAATAATTATGTTACCTACCACGTAAAAAAATCTCAAGCATCTGATATTCCGCAGCAAATTAAACTCAAAGGTAGATGGTCTTTAAATAAAGATCACAATCTTGTACTTACGTTAGATAAATGGGGTAATCAGATTGCCGGGGATAAACTTATCATAGAGGGCGAGCTTATAGACGCTAAAGACAATAGGTTATCTTTCGCGCTGACTTCAAAAGATAGCGAAGAAAACAGTCACATTTATATCGTCCAACTTGGCGGCAGATGGCAGGCTGATAAGCATAACAAGCTTTCATTTAATATAGAAAAAGAAAATGGCCTAACCGATAAAATAACCTTGTTTGGCGCGTGGGAAGTAAATGAGCAAAACGAGATTGCGTATACTTACGAAAAATCTGCTTGTGGTGAGCGAAGCCGAACCACGCGTGGAAAAGAGCAAAATTTAACCAAAACTATTACTTTTAAGGGGTATTGGGATATAGCCGAAAAATACAGAATTATATATGTTTTGAATAAAGAAATAAAATCAGAATTTGATTTCAGGGTAA
This sequence comes from Omnitrophica bacterium GWA2_41_15, assembly GCA_919901915.1. Lineage (GTDB taxonomy): Bacteria > Omnitrophota > Gorgyraeia > Gygaellales > Profunditerraquicolaceae > CAKKQB01. The sequence continues at coordinate 9,546 of CAKKQB010000027.1, read as the reverse complement.
GCGTTGGAAAACCTGCGGAGAGAGGGTTAGAGTATGAGATAGGTATAGACGCCGGCCGTTTAAGTAAAATAATTACGTTGTTCGGCACATGGAAAATAAGTCAAGATTTGGGATTGTTATTTGAGATGCCCTGTGAAGAAGGCAAGGTTAATAGAGTTATTCTTGGAGCATGGGGCAAGTTGGATAAAAATTTTACCTTGGAGATGAGGTTAGAAAATAGAGTAGGCGAGGACTTAGGAATAGATATTAAATTATCGAGAGAGATTTTGGAGGGCCAAGGAGAAGCCTTTATCCGGGCGCTAAGTTCGCAAAAAGAAGTGTCCATAGCCGCGGGGATTGGGTTTAGGTGGTAGGGGGAGTAGTTTTTAAACTTGCTTCTTTTAAGATTTCGTAAATAGATCCTTTGGGGGTGAGGGTGCTTTTGAAAAGTGTAATTTTTGTTACGTGGAATTCGAGGTTAATTTCGCTTGGGATGTTTTCTTGCCTGTTATTTAATTCTCTCACCAATTCCTGCCGGTTAAGAGTCGATCTCGTTCTGCCTAGGGTTATATGAGAAGAAAAGGGCCTGTTTTCTTTAGGAATACCTACTTTGGCGATTTTTTCTTCTAATTCTTTAAAGATCTCCTTAATTTCATTGTCTCCTTTATCAATTCCTGCCCAGAGGACGCGCGGAAAGTTAATTTTGGGAAAGGCGCCAATGGTCGAGATATTGGCCATAAAAGAGGTTTTATCTTTGACGATTTCGTCCAGAATTTCTATGATTTTTTTTATCTTTTTTTCATCTCTTTCGCCTAAGAATTTTAAAGTCAGGTGAATATTTTCAGGGTTGACCCATTTGACATCTGAACCGGATTTTCTTAATTGTTCCTGCAGAAGCGTCAGTGCGTTTCTGATTTCTTTCGGCAACTCAATAGCAATAAATGTACGCATATTTAAAGCGCAAAGCTGTGTTAGCTGTCAGCTATCAGCTGTCAGCTAACAGCTGAATTACGTTTCACGAATAACGTTTTTAATAATTCTATTGCTTTTAAAGCCGCATTTCTCCTTATAGCGTTTCTGTTGCCTTTAAAAATAAATTCATAACAGATTTTTTTATCCCTACTATCTATGGCGATAAAGACTGTTCCAACTGGTTTTTTAGGTGTGGCTCCAGTCGGCCCGGCGATGCCGGTTATTCCTATTCCAAAATCGCTTGAGGCTATTTTTCTTATTGAGTTCGCCATGAGTTTGGCTGTTTCTTTTGAAACAGCGCCTTTTTCTGCGATAAGGCTTGCGGGTATTTTTAAAATATTTTCCTTAGCTTTATTGCTGTATGTTACCACCCCGAGAATAAAGTATTTAGAGCTGCCAGAAACTTGGGTAAGAAGGGCGCTGCAAAGGCCGCCTGTGCAAGATTCAGCTATCGCGACAGTTTTCTGTCTTTTTATCAAAAGTTTATGTATTTGGCTGATAATTAGGTTGTGTCGCAACCCTGCTTTTGTGTCATTGCGAGGGCTCCGAAGGAGCCCGTGGCAATCTTTTTTGGGCGGGATATATTTTTTGAGATTGTTTCGCTTGTGTTCGCGATGATATTGTGGCATAGCCTGAATGTCCTGTTCCATACGTCTATTATATTATTTTTTAAATATGTTGACAAGAGAATACTTTTTGTTATACTTAATTTATCTTCGGGAAAGGGTGCGATCCCCAACTGGTAGTAAAAGCCTACGAGTCTGTCAGAGAGCTTTGGCGGACAGATCAAGTGTAATTCTTGAGTCAATAGTAAAAGTCTAGAGAAAAGAAGATTTTCACCTAGCGCGTGGTGGAGAAAGAATATTTTTATACCCGAAGGATATCTTCGGGTTTTTTTATAAGGTGTCACCCCGGCGAAAACCGGGGTCCAGTGATTATGGATTCCGGCGACCGAGGGCAGAATTGCCCGAGGAAGTGTCAGAGCCCAACTGGGCGAGACCTTCCGCCGGAATGACGACTTTGAGTTATTTCGCAACAATCCCCAATACGAAATTCCCTTTCCTTTTCGGAGTGAGGGGGATTTTACGGGTTTATTTATGTTTAATACAATTCCGGAAATTATAGAAGATTTAAAAAACGGCAAAATGGTTGTCGTGGTGGATGATGAGGACCGCGAAAATGAAGGCGATCTTCTTATGGCGGCATCCTTTGCTAGGCCCGAGCATATTAACTTTATGGTTAAATATGGCAGAGGCCTTATTTGTGTGCCTATGGAGGAAGAAAGGCTAAAACAATTGCATCTGGAGCCTATGTTGCGGGAAAAGGCGCAAGGAGGCAAGGAAGATCCTTTTGCCACTGGTTGGATGATTTCTGTGGATGCCGCTAAGGGAATAGCTACGGGAATATCTGCTTATGACCGTAGTCGTACAATAGAGGTACTGCTTTCTTCCCAAACAAAAATTGAAGATTTGGTTCGGCCCGGCCACATTTTTCCTTTAAGGGCGCGCGATGGCGGAGTTCTGATAAGGGCAGGGCACACTGAAGCGGCAGTTGATTTAACGAGGATAGCTGATTTGTATCCTGCTGGCGTAATATGTGAAATTATGAATGATGACGGCACAATGGCGCGTTTACCAGAGTTGACTAATTTCTCTAAACTGCGCAATTTAAAGATTTGTTCTATCGCCAGCCTTATTGAATACCGAAGGCGTTATGAAAAATTAATTGAGAGGCTGATCCAAACTAACCTTCCCACGGAATTTGGCAATTATAAATTAGTTTTGTATCAGGATAAAATTAATGATAAAATACATACTGCCCTTATTATGGGCGAATTAAACAGCGATATAACGCTTGTGAGGGTACATTCTGAATGCCTGACAGGCGATGTCTTTAGTTCATTGCGCTGTGATTGCGGCTGGCAACTGAAAAAGGCAATGCAGATTATTGAAAAAAAAGGAGAAGGGGTTATCCTTTATATGAATCAGGAAGGCCGCGGTATAGGGCTCCTAGATAAAATTCGCGCTTATGATCTGCAGGATAAAGGGCTTGATACGGTTCAGGCGAATGAAGCCCTTGGCCATAAAGCTGACCTTAGGGATTATGGCGTAGGCGCGCAAATTTTAGTTGATTTAGGAATTAAAAATATTGAACTGCTTACAAATAATCCCTGTAAAATCGCGGGTTTAGAAGGGTATGGCCTGCGCGTAATTAAGCGCGTCCCTTTAGAAGCAGAGCCCAATTCCATTAATTATCACTATTTAAAAACTAAAAAAGAAAAGTTGGGCCATAATTTAAAAATAGCGTAGAGTGTTTAGCGAATAGCGTTTAGGGGAACCATGGAGCGTTAGTAACGGTCCATAGGGACAGGGCGAGCAAGCTCGCCCCTACGCGACGATTCACGGAAACTAGGAGAGTAGGGGACGCTTCTGTGTTTTCCTACAGAAGCGTCCCCTAGTTTTTCTAAATTTAAAAGGAGAAAAAGATGTTAAAAACAGTGGAAGGAAACTTGATTGCTACAGGTAAAAAATTCGGTATTATTGCTTCACGTTTTAATGATTTTGTTACTAAGGAATTAATCGCTGGTTGTGAGGATACTTTGATAAGGCATGGCGCTGAGAATAAAGATTTAGCGTTAGTTTGGGTTCCTGGCGCGTTCGAGATTCCCTTAGCGGCGCAGAAATTAGCCAAAAGCAAGGCGTATGACGCGATTATCTGTTTGGGAACTATTATTCGCGGCGCGACTCCGCATTTTGATTATATCGCTTCTGAAGTAACCAAGGGCATAGCTAAGGTGTCGCTTGATATGGATGTGCCGGTAATTCTTGGCGTAATTACCGCGGATACTATTGAACAGGCAGTTGAGCGCGCGGGAACAAAAGACGGAAATAAGGGCCGCGATGCCGCGTTATCCGCTATTGAGATGGTTAATTTAATATCACAAATGTAGGGATTACGAACGACCCGTAGGGGCGAGCTCGCTCGCCCAAAAAAAACAGGGTGGGCAAGCCCACCCCTACGCGGACGATTCCGAACGACACGAACGACCCGTAGGGGCGGGCTTGCCCGCCCAGATACTTATATGCGCAAACGCACACACGGCAGGGAACTAGCTCTACAATTTCTTTACCAGATTGATATTACTGGGGATAACTATGATTCTGCTTTGGATAGTTTTTTGAAAGCTCAAAGCGCGGAAGAGATTGACGAGACAATTAAAGGTTTCGCGGTTGAGCTTGTTAAAGGCGCTAGAGATAATTCAGAACTGATAGATAGTAAAATCAGCCAGTACGCGGCTAATTGGCAGTTGGGGCGCATGGCAGTTGTGGATAGGAATATATTAAGATTAAGTTGTTTTGAATTACTTTTTCGCGATGACATCCCGCCCAAAGTTTCTATTAATGAAGCGGTTGAGCTTGCTAAAAAATATTCCGGGCCAGAAGCAGGAAAATTCGTTAATGCCATATTAGATAAAATAAATTTAGAAAAGAATAATAGGGGCGGAGTTATCCCGTCCAACGACCCGTAGGGGCGAGCTTGCTCGCCCAAAAAGAGAGAAAAGGGCGGGGTCATCCCGCCCAACTAAAATGAAATTCGCGGATTTACATCTACATACCATTTTTTCTGACGGAACATATTCTCCGGACGAATTAATTCTAGAGGCTCTAAAAGCCCGTCTTTGCGCGATCGCGGTTGTTGACCATGATACTGTCAGGGGAATTGAGCCGGTTTTAAGTTTAGCCGAAGAAAAAGGTGTTGAGGTTTTGCCGGGGATCGAACTTAGCGCTGAATATAATGGCGCGGATGTTCATATCTTAGGTTATTTGATTGATTATAAGAATAAGGCTTTGATAGAAAAGTTAGAAGTTTTGCGAAAATATCGGGTCGAAAGAGTCTACAAAATAATAGATAAGTTGAAAGAAATGAATGTAATTTTAAATCCTAAAGCGGTGTTCGATATTGTTAAAGAAGGCATACCGGGGAGGCTGCATATTGCCCGCGCGATAGTGAAAGAGGGTTTAGCTGGTTCGACTCGTGAAGTTTTTCAAAGATATATTGGCGACAAGTGTCCCGCGCATGTTTCGGGTTTTAAATTATCTCCACAAGAGGCGATAGAATTAATAAAGAGCGCGGGCGGGATCCCTGTTTTGGCTCATCCGTACAGCCTTTATAATGATGGATTGATTCCTGAATTTGTTGACAACGGGCTTATGGGGCTTGAAGCCTATTATCCGGAGCATTCGCAAGGGATGGTAAATTATTATCTGGATTTGGCTCGAAAATATAATTTGCTGGTTACGGGTGGCTCTGATTGCCACGGAAAAGCAAAGTCAGAAATCAAAATCGGCTGTATTAAAATACCTTATGAGTTGGTAGAGAGATTAAAGGAAAAAGCAGGGGTGGGGTAAGTCAGGTTTGCTTTAGGGATCGTTGCGAAATACCCTTTTTCGTCATCCTGAGCGAAGCGAAGGATCTTATCATCGTTGAGATTCTTCGGCCCCTTCGGGGCCTCAGAATGACGCAAAGTTTGGCATTTTGTAACAGTCCCTTTTATGAAAATCATACGGGGAATAAGAAAATGGAAAATAGACATGAACATTTTATGAATTTGGCGATGAAGCTAGCCCTCAAGGGTAAAAATAAGACTTCTCCTAATCCCATGGTAGGCGCGCTGGTGGTAAAAGACAATAGAATTTTAGGTAGAGGTTATCATGAGAAAGCAGGATTATCTCACGCTGAAATTATTGCTTTGGATGAAGCCGGAGAAAAATCAGAAGGAGCAACCCTGTATGTTACTTTGGAGCCTTGCGTTCATTTTGGCCAGACTCCCCCTTGCGTGGAGAGGGTAATTAAAAGCGGCGTAAAGGAAGTTATTGTGGGAATGATTGATCCTAATCCGCTGAATAACGGCAAGGGAATAGATATACTTAAGCAAAACAAGATAAAAGTTGAAGTGGGGTTTCTGGAGGGAGAATTAAGAAAAATGAATGAGGTTTTTATAAAATATATTACAAAAAAACTCCCCTTTGTTACGGTTAAGGTGGGCCAGTCTTTAGATGGCAAGATTGCTACCAGACAGGGGGATTCTAAATGGGTAACTTCTGATAAATCCCGGATTTTTAGCCATCGCCTGCGCGCGGAGTATGACGCGATTATGGTGGGGGTAAATACAGCGTTAAGAGATAATCCAAAATTAGACGCCTGGTTTTCTAAGAAACAGCCTAAAAAAATTATAGTGGATAGCGAACTTAGTGTTTCTGAAAACGCGAATATATTTAATCCGCCTGTTTTAGAAAAGCCTGGTGTTAAAGAAACAGTGGCGCTCTTTGCGTCTAAGTCGTCAGTTATAATTGTTACTTTGCCCGTGCAGTCAGGCCAGGAAACGGAGAATAGAAAAATATTGTTTCAAAAGGCGGTTATTTTAGAGGCTAAAGAGAAAGACGGCCAGATTAATTTAAAAGATATGATGAAAAAACTGGCGAAGATGGGGGTAGCAAATATCATCGTTGAAGGGGGCGGAATGTTGGTGGGCTCTTTATTTGATGAAGGGCTTGTGGATAAAATACTATTTTTTATCAGCCCTAAAATCATTGGAGGCAAAGACGCGATTAGCTCGGTTATGGGTAAGGGTGTATTACGCGTAGACGACGCGATTAAAATTAAAGATATAAAATTAAGGCATTTTGGTGAGGATATTTTAATTGAAGGACGGGTGAACTAATATGTTTTCAGGTATTGTTGAAGAACTAGGCCAGGTAAAAGAAATATCACGATTTTCCGCTATTACTTGTTTGGCGATTAGCGCGAAAAAAGTTTCTCAAGATATTAAGATAGGAGACAGCATTTCTGTAAATGGCGCTTGCCTTACGCTTGTAAAAAAGGAACAGGATATTTTGTCTTTTGAGGCCATACCCGAAACATTTAAACGCGCGAATTTGGGAAATTTGCGTATTTCGGATAAGGTGAATCTTGAACGCGGCCTGAAGATAGGAGATAGATTATCCGGCCATTTTGTTACCGGGCATATAGATTGCGCCGGGCTCATCCGTAGAAAAGCGCATGTAAATGGAAATTTGTGTTTTGAAGTTGCTGTCCCTGTTGAATTTATAAAGTATTGTAATCTTAAGGGTTCGATCGCGATAGACGGAATAGGTTTGACTATAGCCGGGAAGAAAGGCAATGTTTTTATGGTCTATATCATTCCGCACACATTAAAAAATACCACATTAGGTTTTAAGGGTCCTTCAGATAAAGTTAATGTTGAGTTTGATATTTTTGCCAAGAACGCGTTAGGCAGCGCGTTTTAGCCGCGTAGGGGCGGGGTAAGAGAGCTTACAAGACAGGTGCATAGGTGTCGTGAAATACGGGGAGTGGCTCAGTTTGGCTAGAGCGTTGCGTTCGGGACGCAAAGGTCGGCGGTTCAAATCCGCCCTCCCCGACCAAATATTAAGCAAGATGACCTATACGCGCTAAGGGAGTTTTAAAAATAAGAACTATGAAAAATAATATAAACCATTGGATAAAATTAAGTATTGAGTACGCAAGCCAGCGGAGTTATTTAGATGATTTGTTTCAAGTTTATCCAACGATTCCCGATGGAATTCGTGAACTTAATGGTGAACTTTGGAAGGGTGTGGAGAAAGCTTTTAAAAAACGCGATAACACTACGCTTTTAAAAAGCTTGTTAAAGCTTAATTTATTTCCGATCAAGGATTCTTACGTTGCTTATTTAAAGCGAGACAAAACTGCGATAGAACGCAATCCCGCGACAGTCGCTCGTCTTTCCGGCCGCTTATATGAAATGGGGCTTAATACTATTTATGCTCGTTGTTCCGAGCCTAAAGAAACAAACAGACAAATTGGACCTCTTTTTAAACGCTGGCTTAAAGAGAAGTTGTTGGGAGTCGATCCTCTTAAACTTGAAGACTTCTTGAAAGTAAAAGGAAACGCTGTCTTGGACGCAAGCGATACAGAAATGATGGTTTTTGCGCGAAAACACTTGAACTATAAGCATAATAAAGGTCTTGATTTTATTGGCCGCTTTAATGGAAAATATGTTATCGGAGAAGCAAAGTTTTTGACTGATTTTGGCGGGCACCAAAACGCGCAATTCAATGATGCTATCGCTACAATCAAAGCGAAAAATATAAAGGCGGTTAAGGTAGCGATTCTTGACGGTGTTCTTTATATTAAAGGTAAAAATAAAATGTATAAGGATATTACGGGGAAATTCAAGAATGAGAATATTATGAGTGCGCTTGTTTTGCGTGAATTTCTTTATCAAATATAGGTATTATGTTTATAACTTATAACAATAAGAAACACGAGAAAGATATTCTCGAGAAGACTTTGAGAGCAGAGTTGATGTCTATCTCTGGCAAAGGGGCAAAGAATAAGCTCATACACGCTGATAATCTTTCCGTATTAAAAACTTTGCTTGATGATTATTCGGGTAAAGTTGATTTGATTTATATTGATCCTCCGTTTGCGACAAACGGACATTTTAAAATTAGTGAGGATCGCGCGAATACAATCAGCAGCAGCAATGGTGGCGCTATCGCATATAGTGATATTTTGGTCGGGGCTGATTTTTTGGAATTTTTACGCGAACGCCTAATTTTTTTGCGTGAGCTTTTATCGGATTGCGGGTCAATGTATCTTCATATTGACTACAAAATCGGACATTATGTGAAGCTCATAATGGACGAAGTATTTGGACGAGGTATGTTTAGAAATGATATTACTCGTATCAAGTGCAACCCTAAAAACTTTGATCGCAAGGCGTACGGTAATGTTAAAGATTTAATTTTTTTTTATTCTAAAACTGAAAGTCCAATTTGGAATGATCCCAAAATTCCTTTTTCTAATGATGATATAGAGAGATTATTTAAAAAAGTAGATAAGGATAGTAGAAAATATACCACAATTCCTTTGCATGCGCCTGGCGAAACTTTAAACGGCAATACTGGCAAAGAGTGGCGTGGAGTAAAACCACCAAAGGGACGACATTGGAGGAGTGATCCAGTTATTTTGGAGGAATTGAATAAGCAGGGGCTTATTGAATGGTCAATAAATGGCGTGCCAAGAAAAAAGATTTTTGTTGATGAAAGGGATGGAAAGAAAATGCAAGATATTTGGGAGTTTAAGGACCCGCAATATCCTAATTACCCAACCGAAAAAAATATCGATTTGCTTAAATTTATCGTCGGAGCTTCCTCAAATGAGGGTAGTTTAGTGCTTGATTGTTTTTGTGGATCAGGAACTACATTAGTGGCGGCGCAAGAATTAAATCGTAATTGGATTGGTATAGATAAATCAGAACACGCGATAAAAGTTGCAAAAAAGAAATTAGATAATATGCCAGCTAGTTTATTTTCAAAAGTCGAATACGAATTTATAAAACAAGTTTAGGCGGCGCGCCAGTTTCATTACCGATTTAACCGTGTAGGTTGAATCGGTAGAGTTATTTCGGGAGGAAAAATGGAGAAAAAAAGGATTTTAGTGGTTGAGGATGAATCTCAATTAGTAGAGATGATTAATCTGTGGCGCTCGATGGAGCGATGACTTATATATCATCGACAGCGAAGAACGCGC
>CAKKQB010000026.1 GCA_919901915.1 Omnitrophica bacterium GWA2_41_15 | reverse complement strand
CCCTAAAAACCCTCCCTAAAAACCCTAAAAATTAGCTGCTCAAGACATTTGTCTCGATACACCGCATTTTGATTCCGAAAAAGAAAATACTTATTCATCCGTCCCGAAAGGAAGATTCGATTTTTTTTTGGGCGGAGCTTGTTCCGCCTCTACGTGACGACCCATGTGAGGGACTGTTGCGGAATGCCATTTTTCGTCATTCCGCAACAGTCCCATGTGATGATTTGGATAATTCGCAGGGCAAGCCAGAGCCCTTTTTTATACAAAGATTCCACAAATATGGCAGCTGTTCCCGGAATTTAATGTTAATTATTTAAATAAATCAGAATGCGTTCCGGTTCTCACGAAAAATATATTTTCCGTTTCTATTTTGTAAATTAATAACCAATCTGGTTCTATATGACATTCTCTGTATTCGTTAAAACTTCCTCCCAGTTTATGGTCTTTATTCTTAACAGGGAGATTATTTTTTCTTATTAAAAGAAATATTATTTCTTTTAATATCTTTAAATCTTTACCTCGTTTTTGGCTACGTTTGACGTCTTTATTAAATTGCCTGGTATAAATAGGCTTAAGCATTATATTTAAATTCCTAATTTTTTAAACATACCTTGGGCATCTTTACACTTAGTTAAGCCGCGATGTTTTTCTACATCTTTTATTGCTTTGGCAGTAACGTTGTTGGGGATTTTTACTTCAAATGGCAAGCCTTTTTGTAAACTTACTTGCCTAAAAAATAAATTAATAGCCTCGCTTGACGATAATCCCAAAAGATGAAAAATTTTTTCTACTTTATTTTTTAATTGTGGTTCTGTCCTGGCTCTTATCATTGCTGTTTTGGTCATCGCTTAGTTCCCTCCTATTTGTTATTTATGTGCTATCTTAGCGTCTTCTTCAATTAAATTGTATCTCATCTGGGGAACAAAGTCAAGTATTATCTTTAAAATAATATAAAGTGGGGTTAGACTCTAAAACTAGTGGTTTTGGTAATGGTGATGATTTTGGTAGAGACGAGGCATTCAGACTGTGTCGCAATTAAGAAAAACCGTCATTCCGGAATGTTTTAATCCGGAATCCATGAGATGTTATTAACCTGGATTCCGGCTTTCGCCGGAATGACGAGTTTTTAACAATTGTGACACAGTCTGATTGCCTCGTCTCTACGTGAATACGTGGGCAAGGTTGTCGCTTCCGTACATTTTTTCAGGCAAGAGGCAACTCTTCCACGGGTTCTGTTCTATTACCCGTTACATTTTTACGACAACTGTCCTTTAGTGCCTCCTGTCCTGAATACGTGGAAGGCTATTTTGAATAACTTTAAATCTTCTTTAAATTTTCCGGATATTAAAAACCATGTTCTTACTCTGCGTATCCACCATGCAATATCCAGATAAAAAGATATATATGCCTTTTTTTTTATATTTATCAGGTCGGCGAGAGTAAAGTTCTCTGGGACAAAAAGCGACCAGGCATTTCTAAATCCGTCGCCCAGCTCACCACGGGCATACTTGTCCACTATGTCAGCGGGTATCATCTTATGATCTACCGCGTAACGAAAAATTTCGGTTCCCGGAGACGGAATGGTTATATGTATGCCTATAATATCCGCTTTTACTTTTTTTCCAATCCGGACTGTCTCCATCATCTCGCTTTTTGTTTCCGTGGGAAATCCCACCATTAGAAACAGGTTAGTCATTATCCTGTATTCCCGGCAAAGGCGTATTGCGCCGGCTATCTGTTTATTGGAAAGGTTTTTCTTTATTATTTGGTTACGCACTCTTTCGCTTCCGGATTCAACCCCGAAATAAAGATCAGTGCACCCTGCCCTGCTTAAAGCCTTTACAATTTCTCTGTCCAGGGTATTTGCCCTTGTGGAACCGATAAATTTAACTTTCATTTTAGAGTCCACAATTTCCTGACAGAACTCTAATATGCGAATTTTATTAAGGATAAAACAATCATCCACAAAACTATAACTGCCGCGGCATTGGTCGTAAATCTGTTCCATCTCATCCACAACGTTTTTAGCTGACCGGATTCTTACTTTATGGCCTATAGCCGGTATACAGCAAAAAGCGCATAAAAATGGACACCCGCGCGAACCTAAGATGCCTGCGGCCGGAACTTCAAAATTCATCTGCTCTTCCCTTAAATAAATTCTTGTCTCTATCATCTCTCTGGCGGGGAAAGGTAATGCGTCGAGATCTTCAGTTATTTCTCCCTGTATCAGTCCCCTTATCTTCTCGCCTTTCTTTGCCCGGCAGACTAATTTTTCAAATGTCTTTTCTCCTTCTCCTGTTACGCCGAAATCAAATACAGGAAACCTGTTAATGAATGTCGGGTCAACGCAAAGATGAACTCCTCCTAAGCCAATCTGGAATTTGTCTCCGAACCTCTCTTTTATGTGCTTCGCGAGATTAACTGCCGACATAATACTGGTAGCCATGGAAGAGATGCCGATTATTTTAGGATTTTCCGTTTTTATTATCTCTATTATATCTACTAGTGTTTTATTTTCAGCCGCGACATCAATGATTTTAACCGTATGACCGTATTTTTTAAGATAAGAGGCAAGATAAAGTATCCCCAAGGGGGCAGATTGATTTTTCATCCCCGCCATGGCTTCTAAACCGCGCTTTTTCATCCGCGTTTTTATAAAGCAATAAAGGGCTGTGTATAAAGACTACATCACTCATTTTTTACCTTGATCTTCATCTTGTTTTCTGGCTGTTACAAGAAAAGTTTCAGAGCTTAATATTTTAAAAAACGGATATAGCGGGTAAATAAAATACCTGCGTTTAGATTTTCTTAATGACCAGAAAAGGTCGAGTGGAAAATCGCAGAAAATGTTTTTAAGGCCCTTAATCTTAAATCCGGTTTTAGCTAAAAGTAAACTCAAGGCTAAACGGTTATATAAAATAAGGTGCCTGGGAGAATCCAGATGAAACCAATTTTTACGGCCGTATCTAAATCCTAAGGAATCAGTATTCGGAGTGGCAATTATCAGTATGCCGTTAGTTTTTAGAATTCTACGCGCTTCCAGCAAAAGGTCCGCGGGATTATCGAGATGCTCGAGCACGTGCCACATAGTGATCACATCAAACGAATCTGGCTCGAACCCAACTTCCTTTAACTCCTTGTTGAAAACTCTAATGTTCCTCTGCCTGCACCTTGCGGCGCCTTGCGGATTTATTTCCAGTCCGTATTTCTCAAATACACGAGAACTTATATTAGCCAAGAATTCCCCTGATCCACAGCCTATATCAAGTATTTTAATTTTAGCATTATTTAGTGATTTAAAATGCTTAAGGATGTCTATTTCTTTAAAACCTATGAGCGTCTTTCCAAGCAATTCTAGTATTTGATTGACGAGGCCGTTCCTTGTCGGGCTTGCGTAATAATCGCTCGGATAATACATGGAGAAGTATTCGTCATTTATAATAACTCCGCCGACAAAGATTACCCCGCAGTTATTACAGCGGTGGATAGCGAATTTTTTGGATTTATCCAAAGTGTGCCTGCCGTGCGTATTAACCGTGTCAAATATTTTAGTAATATTGGGGCTCTCGCAGATTAGACAAAGCATAATTTTAAAATTTTTGATTTATAAATTCCCTGATAAGAAGGTTAAACTGGCTTAAGTAATTAAGTTTTTTTTGGGATTTCAAAATCGTTTTCCAGTATTTCCAGGTAAAATAAAATCTTAAATTAGGCAGTACGCAGTTATAACGTTTTGAGTAAATTCTTACCCATTGTCCTAAATCTATATTGTGATCAGAGAATTTAAACTTCTCGGGTTTTGTTTTTATCAGTTTAGTTACGTCTTTAGAAAGATCTGAAAATTCTTCTTTAAGAAATTTGTAACCGGCATTTTCATATATTTCTGTGCCCGGATAAGGGGTGAATATGTTTATGCTGGTTACTTGCGGTTTTATAACATTCAGTAATCGTATTATATCATTCAAATCTTCTTCTTTTTCCTGGGGTAGGTTCACCAGCATATTGGCAAAAGTTCTGATACCGTATTTATGGCAAAGGTAGAAGATGTTTTTAATCATATCAATACTTTGGCCTTTACGCGCGATGTCAAGCGCCGCGTCAGAGCCTCTTTCAACTCCGAAATCTATCTGAACGCATCCGGCCTCGCTCATTACTTTGAGCATTTCCTCATTTAAAGTGGAAACCTTTGAAGAGCAGCCCCAAATAAGGCCGAGATGTTCTTTACCGAACGCCCGGCAAAATTCCGTTACATTTTTTTTGTTTACGGTGAAAAGGTCGTCCACAAGATAAAAGGAATCTATGGAGTATTCTGCTTTTAGAAATTTCAGCTCTTTTATCAGGCCGCTTGCGCTGCGCATCCTGCCTGTCCCGAAAAATTGGCGTAGTTTTTTGGCAACGCAAAATGTGCATTGCGATGGGCATCCGCGCGTGGCGGAAAGATACATTGAACGCAAAAATACTCCGCGTATAGCATAGGGATTAGCGTTAGAGTAATAGCGCGTATCTATTAGGCTGTAATCAGGGTATGATATCTCATCGAGATTAACAGCCGCCTTTCTGCTTTCCGTAGTAATGATATTCCTCGAGCCTTCCTGACGGTACGCGATGCCTTTTATTTGGCTCAATGTTTTATTGCTTCTGCCGAGTAAATTTTCAATCAACTCGTATGTGGTAACTTCTCCTTCCCCAATAACGCAGATATCAATAAGATGTTCATTATTATCAAAAAAGTCTTTTGGATAAAGCGTCGGGTGTATGCCTCCGGTTATAATCTTACACGAACTATTGACTTCGCGGATATCTTTAGCTAATTCAAGGACTTCAAAATATTCAGGCGTATAACAGGAGATGCCTACTATTTTAGTGGTTAGTTTTTTAAACTCGTCAATCATCCTGTTATGAATATTTTTTATCGTTAGGTCTATATTATTAAAAAACTGTTTATCGCGCACTTGTTTTTCTATGGGGATATCTATAATTTTTACTCTCAAGCCCATACGCGTAAGATACCCTCCTACATACAACAAGCCCACCGGAGGCCGATAATGATTTATCATCCTCGAAGGAGGAGAAAAAAGCACAACATCAAAGGTTTCCATTTTTAACGTGGAGCGTAGAGCGTATAGTAGTAAATTTGCGTTATACGCTATTTAGTTAATCCTAAAAACCTCTTGTAGGGGTCGGATTTATCCGACCCCTACAAGAGATAACGGGCTTGATAAATCAAGCCCCTACAAATTAGGCAAAATATAGGGCTTTTCAGTGTTAACTATTTATAGTTTTAAATACTTTCTTGAAAATATCTTCAGCTTGTTTGCGCCAATCCCATTCGCTGATAATCAGGCTTCTGGCCGCGAAGGCAATCTGCTCGTAATACTTTTTATCGGACAAAAGATGGATGATCTCGTGAGCAAATTTACCATAATCAAACATCGGGATTTTAACCATGCCTCTGGGGTAATATGTCCGCAGGCAGGCTAAATCAAAACTTACTCCCGGTAGCCCCCATGCCATTGCCTCTGCCGCGGACATGCCTCCACTGTCAAATGTAGCCGGATGCAAAACAATCTTGCTCTGCTTGAAAATATCAAATTTGGCTTCTCCGTCCAAGAAGCCAAGCAAACAAACATTATTTTGCAAGCCATATTGTTTGATCCTGTTCATTACTTCGGTTTCAAGAGAACCATTGCCAATCATGGCGAGCGTGGCATCGGACATTTCTTCTACCACAATCTTCCAGATATCTATCAATGCTAATACGCCTTTCTGAACATGAAACCTTCCCTGAAAACAGGCGTCATACTTTCTCTCTGAAACAGGGATAACTTTTTGGCTATTCAGATACCTGTTCGCCGCGGATATATCCACACCTCCCCTTATTGCCAATACTTTAGATGGGTTTCTCGCGCTTGTTATAAATTTTATCCGGTCAGGTTCAGAAGTAACAAACACGATATCCGCGTATTTATTTATTATCCAGTAAATCGGTTTTTGCGACAACCAATAGAGAATACCCCTGAAAATATCTTTGCCCTTATAGGGATTGTCGCGCGCGCATGGCGCGGGAGCAAAGAGATAAAACCCGGCAATCCATTTAACTTTGGGATTTAATAACTTTATTATAAAGGCAGGGAAAGAATCAGGGTAGAAATCAGAGACCGAATAAACATGCGAACAAGTCTTAACAAGTTTTCTGTTTTTTATGATAAATAAACAGCCGTTGATAAATTTTTTAAAGAAATTTCTGAATATGGCTGATAAGGAAAAAACATTTTTTAGCCCGAGTTTGCCGCAGGTTTTCAGGAACGCGACTCCGGTGAGCCCTTCACGTTTACATATTGTGAGAGCTTCTTCAGAGCCGATTATATAAAGAGCTGTTTTTTCTTTCCAGCTCCTGGCAAACTCTATGAATATCCTGTCCCCTCCGCTTAATCCGGAATCGCCGATGTTGTTATTAGCGATAAAGAAGATTTTGCTCATATGCGCATGCGCAGCTTAAATAATTCGGAGAATTTTTGGGCTATAAACTGTAATTTTTCTTTCGTCAGTCCGGGGTATATGCCTATCCAGAAAAGCCTGTTCATAACTAGGTCAGTATTTGCCAACCCCCCTGTTACTCTAAATTTTATATTTTGGTATGCCGGCTGCTTAGTTAAATTCCCTCCGAAGAGCATGCGGGTAGCGATTCTGTTTTTCTCGAGGTAATTTACTATTTCATCTCGACTTAAAGGCGAAGAGCTTTTTACTAAAATAGGGAATCCAAACCAGCTAGGTTCGGAATTTTTATCCCATATCGGAAGAATAATATTTTTCTCATGCTTGCGAAGGTTTTTATAAAGAAAACTAAAATTGCCCCTTCTTTTTTTAATGAAAAGTGGTAGTTTTTTAAGTTGGGCAACGCCTATTGCCGCCTGCATATCAGTAACTTTTAAATTGTATCCTATATGGGAATAAACATATTTGTGATCATATCCGTATGGTAGTTCTCCGAATTTTTGAGAGAATCTATTCCCGCAAGTGTTATTTCTTCCAGTCTCGCAACAGCAATCCCTTCCCCAGTCACGAAAAGACATTAGTATTTTTTTTAACAGCGGGTTATCAGTTAAAACTGCTCCACCCTCCCCCATAGTAATATGGTGAGCCGGAAAAAAACTACAAGTAGAAATATCACCGAATGTTCCGGTATGCTTACCTTTATATTTTGAACCTAAGCTATCACAATTATCTTCGCACAGCCAAAGGTTATATTTTTTTGCCACCTTCATAATTTTTTCTAAATTGGCCGGGTTGCCTAATGTATGCGCGATGAATATAGCTTTTGTTTTTTTAGTAATAGCGTTTTCTATTTTTTTAA
Source organism: Omnitrophica bacterium GWA2_41_15 (assembly GCA_919901915.1). Taxonomy (GTDB): domain Bacteria; phylum Omnitrophota; class Gorgyraeia; order Gygaellales; family Profunditerraquicolaceae; genus CAKKQB01. The sequence goes on along the minus strand of CAKKQB010000026.1, from coordinate 46,143 downwards.
CCTGTATATTATATGTCCCCAATTCTACATCGATAAACACAGGCACGAGCTTATTCTGTAAAATAGGATTAAGCGTAGTAGGAAAACCACAGGCTGTAGTAATAATCTCATCGCCCGGTTTTAATCGCCTGTTTTTTAATAAAGGAGAGGTTAGCGCGGAAATTGCCAAAAGGTTAGCCGAAGATCCGGAATTTGTTAAAAGGCAGTATTTAATTCCCAAGAAATTAGCAAGGCCTTTTTCAAATTTATTCGCGTACTTGCCGGCAGTAAGCCAGAAATCAAGCGCGGAATCCACAAGGCAGACCATTTCTTTTTCATCATAAACCCTGCCGGCATAATTTATAATCGTTTTGCCTGGGGAAAAATTCGATTTTTCGCGGCCGGCTTTGTAGAACGCGCGCACTTTTTTGATTATTTCTTTTTTTAACGTAGTTTGTTTGTTCATTTGTTTCCTTTAATTATTAGGGTTTTAAATTCATTGCGCGGCAAAAGAGGGTCTTGGTCTTCAATCGGTCTGCCTACTGATAATTTCGGGAAAACTTGAATATGACTGGGAATTTTTACTTCTAATAATGCTGGTTTAGCATCCTTAAAAAGCCATTTGCAAGCTTTGGAGATTTGAGAATTAACAGTTATTTTCAACGCCTTAATTTTATAGGCCATGGCGAGCTTGCGGAAATCAGGAGAACTGTATCCGATCACTGTCGACTGAAAAACAGAATTAAAATACTGTTTCTGGAACTGTCTTACCATGCCGTAACAGGAATTATTTATAATTATTATTTTTACAGGCAGATTATGATGGTAAATAGTTTCTAGTTCTTGGCTATTTAGCTGGAATCCGCCGTCACCGCAGATGGCAATGATGGTTTTTTTTGGATAGGCAAATGACGCGCCAACAGCCATAGGTAAAGCTGAGCCCATAGCGCCCATACCTCCCTGCGTAAGGAAACGCATGTTTTCCTTAAGAAGGATAGATTGGGCGGTCCATATTTGATTCTGTCCTATGTCAGCGCATATAATAGCGTTATCCGGAAGAAATCCGGAAAGTTTATTAATAAAAAAATTAGGGTTTATGTGTGTTTTTTTAGGAAGCAGGAATGAAGGATAATTTTTTTTATAATCGGATATCCTTTTTTGCCATTCAGCAAGTTTGGTTTTATCGAATTTCTTTAAAGTTTTATTCAGTGCTGTTAGGAAAACTTTTATATCGGTTTCTATTGCTATATCTGCTCGCACCTTATTGTTAAGCTCATTTTTATCTATATCTACGTGTATTATCTTTGCATTTCTGGCAAAGGTCTTTGGGTTTGTCCCTGTTTGGCGCGTATCAAGCCTTGTGCCAAGCGCAAGGATTAAGTCAGAATTAGCAACCGTAAGATTAGCGTAACGGTTACCATAAACGCCTAACATTCCGCAAAAAAACCGGTTGTTATGAGGAAAAGCATCAATGCCCATCAAGCTGGTTACCACGGGTATTCCGGTCTTTTCAACAAAACTTTTTAAGTCTTTCCGCGCGTTGGAAAGGTTTACTCCTCCTCCGGCTAAAATAACCGGCCGCGAAGATAAGGATAACGCTTTGATGGATTCTTGAATTTTAGTATTGATGTCGTAACGGTTTTTTCTTATAACTGGTTTCTTAAATGGCTTTAATCGTTTGGGGATAATATTTGAGCGCTGTATATTCATTGGTATGTCCAAAAGTACTGGCCCGGACCTACCTTCTCGCGCCAGATAAAAAGCCTTTTCCAGATAGTATCTTATTTTGTTCGGTTCACTGACAAGTTGCGCGTATTTTACAATAGGCCTGACAATAGAGACGATATCAGTTTCCTGGAAACCTATTTGCCTTACCGGTTTGCTAAATTTAAATTCATAGGTATTAACTTGTCCGGTAATAAATACGCACGGTATAGAATCAAAAAAACAGCTGGCAATCCCGGTAATCATATTTGTAGCGCCCGGGCCGCTGGTTGCCATGGCAACACCTATACTTCCTTTAGACCTGGCAAAACCTTCGGCGGCGATTGCCGCGGCCTGTTCGTGGTGCATTGAGATAATTCCGATTTTCTTTTTTTTATGCAGTGAGTCTAAAATATGAATTATACTGCCGCCAGAAAGCTCAAAAACCGAAGTAATTTTATTTTGTTCCAGAAATTCAACTATAAAATCAGATAATTTCATGTGTCGTTTCATCGTGATATTTCGTCATTCCGGTGAAAACCGGAATCCAGCAGAGCCTTATCTTTTCTGGACCCCGGCTTTCGCCGGGGTGACGGTTAATTTTTTCGCCGGAGTGACGTTGTCTCTTCCGTCATTCCGGTGAAAACCGGAATCCAGAGCCCCTTGTTAATTATATAAATCAATATTTCGCTTAAACCAATTAATGGTTTTTGATAAACCTTTATCCATGCTCTCTGCCGGTAACCAATGTAATTTCTCTTTGGCTTTGCGTATGTTTGCCTGCCAATGCTTTGGCTCTATTCTGGGGTTATCCAAAGAATCCCATTCAGGTTTTATTTTGCTGCCGGTTAAGCGGATTATTCTATTTACAACGTGTCTTACTGTGTGCTGTGAACCGGACCCTATATTAAAAATCTCTCCCGAAGCAGTCTCTTTATTCTCAAACGCTTTAACGTAAGCATCTACGACATCTTCTATAAAAATGAAATCTCTCACAGAATAAGGGGAAGATAATTTAAGCCTTTTGCCTCTAAGGCATGATAGAATTACGGAGGGGATCAGTCTGTTGGCATCTTCAAAATACCCATAAGGAGAAAACAGCCTTAACGTGATGATGGATTTTTTATAGGCCTGCGCGATTTTCCGCGCATATAGGCTTGCTGCTACTTTTGAGGCTCCGTATGGGCCAAGTGGTTTTAATGGGCTCTCTTCATTTATAGGATGAAATTTGGGGCCGTATTCTGAAGAGGAACCCGAATTTATAAAAAGTTCAAGATCAAGCTTTTTGCAGCTATCAATAAGATTGAGAGTTCCTTTAAAATTAATATTCATTATGCGTTTTGGATCAGAATGATCCGGGAAATTTCCGTAAACAGCAGTATGTAGGATAATTTGAGGGTTTATTTTTGCCATAATCCTATTTAAGTCATCTTTGTCAGTCAAATCCACCCTAAACTCTTTGACTCTAGGTAAAATATCTCTTATCCTCCACTTGTCCGATTCTTTACGGGTAAATATATGTATATCTGCTCCCTTTTTTATAAAATATCGTAGTAGGTTTGAACCGATAAATCCAGTAGCGCCGGTAATCAATATCTTTTTTCGGTTAAATATATTGTTTTTTTGGGTCATTCGTATTTAAGGTTAAGAAATATCCCCAACTCTTTAATAAGCAACCGGATAACGAAAGTTCCTGTTTGCGCACGAAATTTTTTGCCGTGCGCTACGATTTACTCCTCGTTTTCGCAGTGACTTACGTAAAAAAGAAGTGCTTCAACTCGTCGTAAATCCTTGCGCGCTTATGGCAAAAAAATTTCTAATTGCGCGCAAACAGGAACTTTCGTTATCTGATAATTGTTACTCCGCACTACCTTAAATACGAAAGAACCGTTTTTCTTGTTTAGGGTCTTTATTTCCATATTTTCCAAGGAGTGGCTCCGGAAAGCCATGCTTTCTCGAAACTTATTTTATCCCTTAAAGTATCCATGCATCCCCAAAAACCGCTATGTTTATAAGCGCATAATTTCCCCTGCTTTGATAGTTTCTCAAGGGGTTCTTTTTCCCAGACGATAGTATTAGGATTATCTATATAATTAAATATTTCCGGTTCAAGGACAAAGAAACCACCATTGATCCATCCTTCTTCGTTTTTCGGCTTTTCTAGAAAAGAAGAAACATTGTTTCTCGAATTTATATTTAGCACCCCGAATCTTCCCGCGTTTTGAATAGCGGTTAGTGTCGCTAGTTTCTTGTTCTTTTTGTGAAATTGGGTCAGTTTTCTTATGTTGATATCAGCTAAACCGTCACCGTAGGTTAAAAGAAAAGTTTGATTTCCAATATATTTTTGGGCCCTCTTAAGCCTGCTTCCGGTCATTGTTTCTAAACCGGTATCCACTAAGGTGATCTTCCATGGTTCAGAGGCAGTGGTATGAATTTTTGTTTTGTTCTTAGATAGATCAATAGTTATATCACTCATATGCATAAAATAATGAGAGAAATATTCCTTTATCAGGTAACCTTTATACCCCAGGCAGATAATAAAATCATTAAAACCATAATAAGAATATAATTTCATAATATGCCAAATTATTGGTTTGCCTCCAATTTCAATCATGGGTTTTGGCAAAACCTCAGTTTCTTCGCTTATCCTTGTTCCTCTGCCCCCGGCAAGAATTACAACTTTCATATTTAGCTCCTTTTTTGTCTTAACGAAATCAATCTACCGCTCACTTCATTTTTATAAAATGACACCATTTTTCTTAATATGAATCTTGGCGTAAGTATTGTTCCTAAGCTAAAAAACCAAAATTGAAAGCTTAAAAGATTTTTCCGCCTAAATTTTATTAAATAAAATATTTCGGTAAGAAGCTTCGCCATGCCTCCAAAGTTTTTAATCTGAACTAACCCAATATAATTTCTTGATAGGAAATTGTTAATTAAATATTTTTTTAAATTCGCGTATCGCGTTTCTGAAAACGTTGAACTTATTAATTGTACCCAAGATAATAACGGAGATTCCTTATAAACGTCGCTACCCATAGACTCATTATTCAAAATTCTTACGCCGACAATATTATCTTTTAAAATGATTGCCTTACAGCGCTTTAGCATATCAGCGACCATGCTTGCCATTTCAATAAACACCCGATTTTCAAAGAAAGTAACCATGTACTTCTTTCTTAATGCTATTCCGGATATTTGGTCTGCTAACGCGATCACGTCTTTTATTTTATCGTAAGAATCATGAATCGAAACTATTTCATTACTTACAAATTGCTTGGTAACTCTTACCGGGCGATCGATACTTTTGATAAACCAAAAATACGGCCTGATAACAATTCCAATATCGTTAGCCATCTCAAAGGCATCGGTTACCTTTTGAAGAGCATCCTCTCTTGCCAAATCGTCTGAACAGATATAAAAAAGAATATCGCCGGTTGCCTTTTCTTTACACGCTTCTAAATTTTTTCCGCAGCCGACATTTGCCTCATTTATATATAATTTTATTCGTACGTCTTTGATATCACGAATTATCAAAACTGTATTATCCGTTGAAGCGTTATCAACTATTACAAGTTCAAAATCTGTGAATGTCTGCCGTAAAACAGATTCCACTGTCTTTTGAATAGTCTCTGCCGCGTTATAGGTTGGGATACAAACACTAATCCTCTCTTTCATGATAAACCCTTCACCAAAAGCATTTCCCAATTATAATAACCCGGTATAGGAATCTTAAACATCCTTAAATAACGTATGATCTTATTTTGATATATCCGCCTACTTAGCCCCAATCTTTTACAAAAAAAATCCGTTACAGGAAACCATTGCAGATGTTTCCTGTTTTTAATGACCGAGAAATTATATTTTTTTATAATGTCTAAAAGATTTTCCTCTTGCGTATATTCTCTTAAATGAGCGGGATCGAGAACCCATGCGTCTTGAGAATTTCGGTAGAAATACCAACCGTACCACTTCTTGAATACCGTTGAAAGGTACAATAATCCGTGTGGCCGCAAAACCCTTGACATTTCTTTAACAAATCTATCTTCATCTGGAATATGTTCGATAACTTGATTTGAAATTACTAAATCTAAGAAATTATCTTGTATTATGTTTAGGTTAGAAACGTCAGCAACCTGACATGTAATTTTCTCATCTATTTTCCTGACGGCATCAATTCGTTCCGCGGATATATCTAGGGCGAAAATGGTTTTTATGTTTTGTAAATATCCCTTTTTTGACAGGGCAAAAAGGATAGCGCCGTCCCCACATCCTAAATCTGCTATGTTTTCAAAATTGATATTATTCTTGAAAAGACTATCTAATAACTCAGGGATCTCATCGATATAATAATGTATATGTTTTCTTGGGCACTTATTTATTTTCATCTATGAATTTTTGTTTTATGTGGAATATTCCCACCATATATTTTAACGCAATCATCCCTGAAGCTAAACCGAGATGCGCCAATGTTTTTTTCCATTTTCCATTTTCAATAAAAACTCCAAATAAGCGGTACCAAAACCCAAATTGTTTTTTTATAATATAGTCGTCTTTTCCCCACTTGCCGATATAATTTCTAAAATCAGTAGCGTAATACTTCTTCTTATTTAGATATTTTTGTAAGCAAAATCTGCCTTCATTATGATAAATAGGCGAATCTATAATATCAACTACCCCTGCCTTCCTAATTCTTCTATCTAAATCCCAGTCCTCCGGACCGGTTAAATTTTCATCAAATCCCTTAATTTCTAAAAATTTATCCCTGCGGATAAACCTAACGCAGTCTATGACTGTAGCGTTATAAAAACCCCTTTCAAAATCTCTAACCCTAATCCAAAACCCTGTTCCGATAATTCTCTCGGGTATATATAAAGCTAAAAGACCGCTTTCTTCACATTTATTAACACATTCGGCAATAACCCCTTCAGATAAAATCATATCCGCGTCTAAGTATAATACGTATTTTCCAAAGGCATTTTTTATTCCGAAATTTCTCTGCGCTGACCGTTCCGGACCGTAGTTGTAAATTTTATCCGTATATCTACCAGAGATTTCCTTAGTCTTATCGCTAGAATTGTTATCAACTACAATTATCTCAACCCTGTTTTTCGGATAAGACTGTCTTTCTATTGATGTGAGGCAGTTTTTAATATTATTTTCTTCGTCTCTGGTGGTAATAATTACCGAAACGTCAATCATTTTATTTTAACTTTTTAATTGGTGATTTTGCAATAGGTTTCGAGGAAAACGGGTAAATCAATGCTCTTAGTAACATTTAATATGATAAAGTATCAAGCCTTTTTCCTGTAATTACAATAGAGGCATAATAGTATGATTAGAGTTAAAATGGTTACGCTGTTAGCAATGATTATGATAGAATCTTTTAGGTGTATTCCGTAAACAATCCATAATGAAACGCCTAAAAAAAGTTGAAGCAGGGTGATCAGGCTTACGTCTTTGGCGGATTTAGTTTTTATTATTTTTATAATCTGCGGGATAAAAGCAAACATGGTTAATGTCGCGGCGCTGAAACCAATAATTGTCCAGATCATTTGTTAAGATTTCTCCCTTTGGTCGAGATGACAGTCTAAGGATAGCATTAGCGCGTATTATAAGCTTTGTCATTTCGAGGAGTGAAACGACGAGAAATCTTTACCTCCTCTGATTACGTATTGTGTTTTATATACCAATTCACAGTGTCTCTTAATCCTTGTTCAAAATTAACTAAAGGTTTCCAGCCGGTTTCTTTTGATATTTTTCTAGAGTTAAGCTTATACCTTATGTCATGGCCGGGCCGGTCTTTTACAAATTGAATCAGCTCTTCTTTTTTATTTAGAATTCTTAAGATATCCCTTATAACCGTGATGTTCTGTTTTTCTTGATTACTGCCGATATTGTAAATCTCGCCCTTTTTACCTTTTTTTAAAACTTCAAGTATGGCGCAAACGGCATCTTGGACATAGAGCCATTCCCTTATATTTTTGCCTTGGGCATATAGGGGTATTTTTTTATTTTTTAGCGCCTTTAAAATTGCTAAAGGTATAAGTTTTTCGGGGTATTGCCAAGGGCCATAATTATTTGAAAGCCGAACGATTATACCCGGAAATGAATATGTCCGAATATATGATTTTAGAAGTAAGTCTGCTGCTGCTTTAGAAGCAGCGTACGGGCTATTGGGCTTAAGCGGTGATTGCTCAGTAAATTTACCCTTTCTTATCTCTCCGTATACTTCGTCTGTATTTCCACAAAAATCAAGTTTACCATTTCTTTCAACCAAAAAATTCTTATTATCTTTAATTTTTAGGCACCAAATCTTCCCATTGTAATCAATTATTTTATTTCTTTGGCGGATTATTGATTTCTGGGTATTGGCAATAAAAATATAATACGCATCACTTTCTATTTTCCTGCTACACAGAAAGCTTTTAGCATGCCTTTTATGTATGGATGGTTTAAGATTTAATTTTATACAAAGTTCACAAATATCCGAAACCAATTTTTTAGAAACGGTATGGTATATGACTCCGCGTGAGCCATCAGAATCCAGTAATCCTTTTAATAAATGCTTTAAGTATGTGGGTGAATAATTTAATGCCCATTGTGGGATATGTTTGTTATATGCTCCGTGTCCACATTGGGCAAAAAATTCCATGAATACTTTTGATGTAAAATATAAATGCGTTCCTGCCTTCCCTTTATGTGAATGGTACTTTATGCCTAAATTAGACAACGTTTCTTCTACTTTTTTACGGCATTTATCATTTTCTGGAATGTCAAAAAATATTCTGTAACCACAGCGCTTAGTTTTATAATCGCACTGCTTCTCTATTTTTTTAAATCTACCGGTAAAGTCATCCCTGCAATTTTTAAGGAAATTTTTTCTATTCAAGCCGCTCTTTGTTTCCACTTCTTTTTCTTGGTAAGCAATAAATCCATCTCCGATAAAGATTCCTAAAATATACATTAAATCTTCCGTTTTGACTAAACCGTGGCCTTCTATGTGAAAATGTTCCTTATTCTCCCTGCCTACCCAGTGTCCTTCCGGTAGATAAAAAATGCTTCTTCTGCTTGCTTTTTCCGCTGTCTCGATAAGTAGTTTTTTATTTTTTTTGCTTGTATTAATAATAAACATTTTGTGATTAGGAGTTACTAATAAATCAATTCTTTTATTCTTAAAATGAAACATTTTACCTTTATAATGTTGGATAATTACCTTTTCAACAGGCTTAATTTCTACTTCTTGATTTAAAGGGTTTAATGAAAAAACTTTATCTCCTACTCTTAATTCTTCATATGTTTTTAAACCTTTGGTTGTTAAAGCTTTTGTTTTTTCGTCATAACAACTAATATGAATAAATTTTCCTATATCGTATTTTTTTGAAATATCTAAAAGAACTTGTGTCCCTTTTACGTTAGTATCAATAAATGGTGAAGCGTCTTTGATGCTGCGGTCTACGTGAGTCTCCGCGGCGAAATTTAAAACTACGTTTGGCTTTTCTTGCTTAAATATAGTTTCAATTTTATTTTTGTCAGAAATATCCGTTTTGTAAAATTTGTATTTACCGCTAACTTCTTTTAACCGCCTTAAATCTCCGGCGTAAGTTAATTTATCAACAACTATAATTTTAAAACCCTTTTTTACCGCTTGGCGCGTAAATTCACTGCCGATGAATCCCGCCCCTCCGGTTATGAGTATTTTATGTAGTTTCGCACGCATTCTTCCAGTACCTCCTTTACGCGCCTGATATTAAAGCCGGTTCGTTCTATTTTATTGGTTGATAGAATCAGATTGGTTCGTGTTAGTTTGAGTTGTTTATAATCAAGAATTTTATATTTGAAATTCGGAACATATTTCGCGTAAATATCTAAAAGCTCAGAATAGTAAAGGCCTCCCTTGTTAACTACATTATAAAGGCCTCTTGCGTCTATTTTTATCAGGTGTTTTAATGCTTGAATAAAATCCGGAATATAGGTAATTGAATTTGGGGCATCGATAATTTTCTTATAGTTAATAAGTTTCGTGAGTATGTTTCGCGGATGCGGACGGTTATCTAAAGGGATTCTGATTCGTGGTATAAGGATGTTAGCTTTAGGGAGTAGCGGCTCTAATGAGCGCTCAGCATAAATCTTAGTTCGACTGTAATATAAGTCAAGGAAATTTTGCGCCTTTTCTTCTTTTATGGGTTTGTCTTCAGCGTAATCATAGTGATAAATACAGCCGCTTGAGATATGAATAAGTTTAATTTTATTTCTTAGCGCCTCTTCGGCCATAAGGATAGGTATAAAAGTATTGGAAAAGATAGTTTTATTCTTATCTAATTCGCAATCGTCAACATTGCGAATGCCCGTATATCCAATGCAATTTATGATAATTTTTGGTTTATGAGAGGCGATTTCCTCTTTTATGTCATGGAATGAAGATATCCTTTTGTCTGATATGTCCGCGTCCAGGCTTTCCTGAAGCCTTTTGCCGATAAAACCATTACCAAAGATAAGAATTTTATTTTTCATTGTATAATATCTGGGTCAGTAAATATTTGGTAAATATATTCTTCCGTCATTCCAACAACATTCCTCGTCATTCCGGTGAAAACCGGAATCCAGAATCCGGGAGCGCGAAAATTACTGGACCCCGATTTTCGTCGGGGTGACGCTTGGTCCTTGACTTTTATCGGGGTGACAACCCGTTGAGATGGCAACCCGTCGGGGTAACGCGCTTCGCTCGCAATGATACGCATTTTACTATTGTGGCACAGCTTGAATGATGGGGTATAGGAGCTGTTATTTTATAGGCTTATTTAGTTTTTTGGTAGTTAAAGGCTTAGGGCCTAATGAAATCGTAATAGTAACACTGCTTCCTTGTATTGCTAATTCGATTACACAGGTTTCGTTTTCGCGGTCAAAATTTAACAAGCGGTTGCCGTATTCTATGATATTCAGAAGATTCCAATTGTACATAGGCATCTGTTCTTTGTAGAAGCTAACCACTAGATCAGGGTTTGCTTTACCTTGATACTTTAGCACGCCTACGCGTACCCCTGAAGTTTCAAAAGAATATGATTTTTCATTTAACGCTTTAAAGCCTAAAGGGATCGGAACATCGAGGAATCTTAACGCGGCTTGCGGCTCTAACGGCGCGGATTCTTTTGACGTATTTTTGCCAGAGGTGGTAGCAGTAACGCAGCCGAATAGCGCGAGAGTACACGAACACAAAAACACAGATAATAAAATTTTTTTCATTTGGCCTCCTTTTTTAAACACGGATAAACACGGATAAAAATACGGATTCACACGGATTTATACGTGTTTATAAACTTTTCCACATTCTTGTAAATTTTATTTATTTCCTGTCCGCTTAATCCTGCCTTGCGGGCGATTTCGATTAATTGTTTTGGATTAATGATATCTTCTGGTTTATGACTGTCTATGTTTAGAATTAGTTTCGCGCCAAACTTTAAGGCTTGTTTCGCGACAAATGAATTTGTATTAGAGTGGCCTTTGCGGCTGGTTATCTCCAAAAATATATTTTTTCTTTTTGCTAGTTTCGTATCCGCGTCGTTGATCTTGCCGGGATGCGCCAAAATATCAATATCCGCTTCTAATGCCGCGCGGTTAGTCCCCTTAATTACCGGCTCAACCGTAGTTTCGCCATGGGCAACAATAACCTTGATGCCTTTTTTCCTGGCGAATTTGCTTAAAGGTTTAAATTGGTTAAGCGGGATATGGGTTAATTCAATTCCCGGCATGATTTTTATCGGAATATTTTTTGGCCAGCGCCGGCAAAATTTTAAAATCGCCTCTACCGTTGATTCGATATTGCTGTAATCAACATGATCCGTAATCGCGATTGCCTTGTAGCCTTCGGATAAAAATCGGATGGCGATTTCAGAAGGAAGCAAGGCGCCATCACTTAATAAGGAATGAGAATGAAGGTTGTACATAAGTATTTGTGCCCCTGGCAGGAATCGAACCTGCCGCGCACAGTTTAGGAAACTGTCGCTCTATCCTTATGAGCTACAGGGGCAAAAAATCCCAGAATAATTCTATAACTCTCTTCCCTGTTTTTGTTGTTGTTGAGTGAACTTTTTTAGTTTTTTTAAGGATGATTCTTCTATCTGGCGTATCCTTTCGCGGGAAACTTTATATTTTTTGGCAATTTTTGCTAAGGTATGAACTTTGGTATCATTTAAGCCAAAACGCAGGCTCAAAATATTTTTTTCTATTGGGCTCATTATTTCTAAAAGACTATCTATTTTTTCTTTATTAAAAAAACGGCTAATTCCGTCGTCAGGAGGCGCGGTATTCTTGTCTTCAATTAAATCCGAAATCTGATTTTCGCCTTCTGTGGCAATAGGTGTTTCCATAGATGAGACTGTGTTCGACATCCAGAAATTTACCTGTTCTAGCTTATCTTTTGACAACCGCATTTTCTTGGCGATTTCATTGTTAGTGGGTATGCGTTTGAGCTTTTGGGTTAATTGCCGGCGTTCCTTTTTCCATTTAACAATCAGGTCATTTATATAAACAGGAACACGAATCATTCTTCCCTGGTCTGCTATTGAGCGCGTAATGCTTTGCCTAATCCACCAGATAGCATACGTTGAAAAGCGGTAACCTCTTTTGGAATTGAATTTATCAACGGCTTTCATCAGCCCGAGGTTTCCTTCTTCAACCAAATCCGATAAAGGTATACCCAGGTATAAATATTTTTTGGCCACATTAATTACTAAACGCAAGTTTGCGCGGATCATTTCTTTGCGCGCGTGGTCATCCCCTTTTTTTATCCTTTCGGATAATTTTGTTTCTTGTTCAGGGGTTAATAAGGATATGTGCCTTATTTCTTTTAAGTAAATTCTAAAAGCGTCCATGGTTAGAGTTTGTAAGTTTTATTTTTATTCGTTTTAAGAACGGCTTGCGCCGCTGCTAATTTCGCGATCGGGACCCTAAATGGCGAACAGCTTACGTAGTTCATGCCTACGTGGAAACAAAATTCTACTGACCGCGGCTCTCCTCCGTGTTCGCCGCAGATACCTATTTCTAGATTCTTGCGGGTTTTGCGGCCGCGTTCAATGCCTATTTTTATGAGTTCGCCGATTCCTTCCTGGTCAATGCTTTGAAATGGGTCTTCCGGTAATATATTTTTTTTAAGGTATTCCGGCAGAAAACCGCCAATATCATCGCGTGAGAACCCAAAACCCATTTGCGTCATATCGTTTGTGCCATACGAGAAAAATTCCGTAACTTCCGCGAGTTTATCCGCCACAAAGGAGGCGCGCGGAATCTCAATCATTGTGCCAAACATATATTTAATTTTTTTGATGTTATATTTTTTTAGGGTCTGTCCGTAAACCTCTTTTACTATTGAAAATTGATCTTTTAATTCATTGACATCGCAAACCACGGGAACCATAATTTCAGGGTAAGGTTTTTTTTCTTCTTTGATTAGTTCTGCCGCGGCTTCAAATATCGCGCGTATCTGCATCGCGCTTATTTCAGGATACGTAACTCCTAAGCGCACTCCGCGGTGGCCCATCATCGGGTTAGACTCATGCAAGGCATCAGCGCGTTTTGAAAGCTCTTCCATGTTTATTTTTAAATCCGCCGCGAGTTGTTCAAGTTTTATTTGCTGGCGCGGAACAAATTCATGTAATGGAGGATCAAGCAAGCGGATTACTACCGGGAAGCCGTCCATCGCCTCTAATGTAGCTTTGATGTCTTTTTTGACATATGGGAATAATTCATCCAGGGCTAGTTTTCTTTCTTCCTGAGTCTTTGAAATAATCATTTTGCGCAGGTAGAAAAGCGGCTCATCAGAACCTTTACCGTAAAACATATGCTCTGTCCTAAACAGGCCTATTCCTTCAGCGCCGAATTGCCTTGCCTTGGCAGCATCTTCTGGTGTATCGGCATTAGTGCGGACTCCTAATTTTTTAACTGAGTCGCAAAGTTTTAGGAAATCCATCAATATTTTATTTTCTTCAGACGCGTCTATCATGGCAAGCTTGCCTTCGTAGACATTTCCTTTGCTACCGTTTAAGGTAAGCCAATCCCCTTCTTTTATTGTTTTACCGTCAACAAGGATCTCTTTTTTTTCATAATCAACATGCAGGCCGTTGCAACCCACGATACAGCATTTTCCCCAGCCTCTAGCAACTAAGGCCGCGTGAGAGGTCATTCCTCCCCGTGCAGTTAAAATTGCTTCTGCCACGCGCATTCCTTCCACGTCTTCAGGGTTAGTCTCTTCGCGCACAAGTATTACTTTTTTGCCGGTTTTTACCCACTCCATCGCGTCTTTAGCGGAAAATACGACTTGTCCGTTTGCTCCCCCTGGCCCTGCAGGAAGGCCTTTGATAAGCAGCTTATGCGCGATTTCTTCTTTAGGGTCGATTATTGGATGCAGGAGTTCATCCAGTTGGCTTGGTGTAACGCGCATCAAGGCCTCTTCTTTGGTGATGAATTTTTCTTTTGTCATTTCCAGGCTCATTCGCACTGCTGCCGGGCCATTGCGTTTTCCTACACGGCACTGCAGCATGAAGAGCTTGTTTTTTTCAATAGTAAATTCAATATCCTGCATGTCGCGGTAATGCTTTTCCAGGCGTTTTTGGATAGAAAAAAGTTCTTTGTAGATTTCTGGCATTACTTTTTCTAAGGTTAACATGTCTTTGTTGTGTTCTGATTTTGAATATTCATTTATAGGCCCGGGCGTGCGAATTCCAGCAACTATATCCTCTCCTTGCGCGTTAATTAAATATTCACCGTAAAATTTATTTTCACCGGTTCCGGGATTGCGGGTAAATGCCACGCCGGTGGCGGAATCATTGCCCATATTGCCGAAAACCATAGTTTGCACATTAATCGCTGTCCCCCACTCATCAGGGATGCGTTCAATTCTTCTGTAACTTATAGCGCGTTTTCCGTTCCATGAAGAAAATACCGCTCCGATACCGCCCCAGAGTTGTTTCCAGTGGTCGTCAGGAAAATCTTTTTTTAAGACCTCTTTGATTTTTAGTTTGAATAATCCGCAAAGTTCTTTCAGATCGTCGGCGTTTAATTGCGTATCCGTAGTGTAGTTCTTTTCTTTTTTCATACCGCTCATTATTTTTTCTAACTGCTTGCGGATTCCGGATTCGTCATCTTTAGGCTCGATGCCGCCTGCCTTTTCCATTACTACGTCGGAATACATCATGATAAGCCTGCGGTAAGCATCATAAACAAAACGTTTGTTTCCGCCGCTCGTGTTTATTAATCCGGGAATAGTCTTTTCGGTTAAGCCGACATTTAAGACTGTCTCCATCATGCCGGGCATTGAGCGCCGGGCGCCCGAACGCACAGAAACTAAAAGCGGATTATTTGGATCGCCGAATTTTCGATCCATAAGTTTTTCTATTTTTTCCATCGCTTTTAAAGCTTCTTCTTTCAGACCTTTTGGATATTTTTTCTTATTTTTATAATAATGCGCGCAAACGTCGGTGGTGATTGTGAAGCCCGGCGGAACTGGAAGTTTTAAGTCCTTGTTTCCGGCCATTTCAGCCAGGTTCGCGCCTTTACCGCCAAGAAGATTTTTCATGCTTTCTTTCCCATCCGCCTTTGCGCCACCGAAGAAGTAAACATATTTCTTAGCCATTACCGTGTTCCTTTCTTATTATTGCCGTAGACTTTTGCCTACAGAATTCCCCGCACGGAAGTGTGGGGTGAATTGTTATGATAGCTTGTCTTGTAGATACTCCTTTATTCTGTCGATGTTGATTCGTTCCTGTAACATTGTGTCTCTATCCCGCACTGTAATTTGTTTATCTTCCAAAGACTGCACATCTACAGTAACGCAATATAAAGTCCCTACCTCATCCTGCCTGCGATAAAGCTTGCCGATGCTTGCCGTGTCGTCATAGACAGTAACGAAATGTTTTTTTAGGTCAGATGTTATTTTTTTTGCCAGCGCGGTAATTTCATCGCGATTTTTTAAAAGCGGCAGTACCGCGACTTTTATCGGCGTTAAATCTTTATGTAATTTTAAAACTACGCGCGTAGCATCTCTTACTTTTTCTTCAAAATAAGCGTTCGCTAAAAATGCCAATATGCTCCTGTCTACTCCGCCTGAAGGCTCTATGATGTACGGATAAAGCCGTTCTTTTGTTACGTCATCAAAATACGTTAATTCTTTCGCGCTGAATTGCGTATGCTGTTTTAAATCAAAATCGGTCCTGTTGGCAATTCCCTCTAATTCTGACCAACCGAAAGGGAAATTATATTCCAGGTCTGTGCAGGCCTTAGAGTAATGGGCAAGCTCTTCTTTCGCATGCGGCCTTTTTCTTAAGTTATCTTTTTTTATGCCTAAATTAATATACCAATTAAAACGCGATTCAATCCAATCTTCTAATGCTTTATCTGCTTCTTGCGGCCTGACAAAATATTCTATCTCCATCTGTTCAAATTCGCGCGTACGAAAGATAAAATTTCCTGGCGTGATTTCATTGCGAAACGACTTGCCTATTTGAGCTATGCCAAAAGGAAGTTTAGGATGTTTTGAGTCTAAGATATTTAAGAAATTTACAAATATGCCTTGGGCTGTTTCCGGCCTAAGATAGACTATGTTCGCGTTTTCCTCTACCGGTCCCTGATGAGTTTTGAACATAAGGTTAAACGGCTTGCCTTCCGTTAATCCTGCTCCACATTCAGGGCATTTATTTTTATCTGTTAGGTCTGTTTCTTTAAACCATCTTTTGCAGGATAGGCAGTCTTTTTTTATGTCAAAGAAATTCTGAATATGCCCTGATGCCTCCCATGTTTTTGGATGCATTAAGATTGCCGCGTCTATACCAAAGATATTATCTCTTTCGTAGACACAGGCTTGCCACCAGGCGCGTTTTACGTTATTTTTTAGTTCTACGCCATAAGGTCCGTAATCCCATGTATTGCTTAATCCTCCATAGATTTCGGATGATTGAAAGATAAAGCCTCTGCGCTTGCATAAAGATATAACCTTGTCCATTAAATTCTCAGCCATAACCTATATTTTTAACGTAAATCTCTATAAAAGTCAAGGGAAATAGTTGAGATATTGTTTTAGAAATATATTTTTGTCATTTTCAGTTTTGATATTTGTCAAAGAATTCAGCAATATTCTAAGGGCTTTACCAGCATTTGTTTTAGGATATATCCTTAACCATGAAAGCCCTTGGCGTTGAATATGGTATAAGCATCGCTGCATAATGATTGAAGGCCAGATTTCACGTATAGCCTTCATAATCGTTATATGTCCGTCGAGCGTTACTGCTTTGGGCATTAAGCCTTGTTCTTTTAAATATAGAAGTATCGGATAAACGTTATAGTAGCTTTCTTTGTCAATATATGCGTAATGCAGTACTTTCTTAAGACTATTATCCATAATAATAATTAAATAACCTTTTTTATGGAAATAGGCGCCATCAAAAAGAAGGTATCTGGCTATTCTATAGATGCTATTTAAAAGAACAGGCGGTTCTTTGTTTAACCAAAAGTCTTTTATTCTTGTAAGTTTGGCTATACTATAACCCGATATGCAACAAAGCTGTCGTATGGAATAACCTTCTATGACCCAAAGATCAAACCAGTGTTTTTCATTATGCTGTTTATTTATTCGTTCTTTCCAAATAAAAGTTTTTTGGCATTTTGTACATTTGAAACGTTGTTTGTGTAAAGATGTTTTACCAAACAAAATAACATTTTTTGATGAACAAACTGGGCAATGTTTTTTTTATCATTGTCAAACCTCCTTGACTCCAAGTTTTTTCTTTTTAACTTATTTATTTACAACAATTTACAACATTTGGCAACAACATTTTCTGATAATTATGCCCATTCTGAGGCCAAAGGCCGAAGAATCTTGACGTCGATAAGATCCTTCGCTTCGCTCAGGATGACGAAAAATGGCATTTCGCAACAGCCCCTTTATTTATTTTTTGCGTTATAAAAATCAAGTTTAATCCTTTAAGCGTTAAGTTCGTGTCTATTTTGCTGATTTCTTTTGAGTATTTTTTAATTAAGCCAGCGCTTCCGCCTGTTCCGATAACTATCGCGTTTTTTTCTATTTTATCTTTGAGTTTTTTTACTAAATCATCAGTCAGGCCGCTAAAACCATAAACTATTCCGCTAAGCATGCTATTTTTTGTGTCTTTGCCAATAAATTCTCTTGGTTTTTCAAGCCTTATTTTAGGCAAAAGGGCAGTTTTTTGGGCGAGGGCGTCTAAAGAGATGCTTAGCCCGGGTAAAATCATGCCGCCCATATACTCTTTGTTTTTAGATACTACGTCAAAGGTGATGGCTGTGCCAAAATCAATCAAGATTAAGGGGCAGCCCTCGGTTTCTCCGCGAGGTAAACCATAAAGCATAATCCCCGCGTAGGCATTAACTAACCGGTCAGAGCCAACTTGCCTGGGGTTTCGGTAGAGATTCTTTATTGGTACGGTTATGTCTTTACCTATAATATGAGGCTTGTGTCCTAATATGGACATTAGATTCTTTTCTAATAATTTGACAGCCTTTGGAACAACACTGCAGATAATGCTGTCTTGGATTTTTAATCTTCCTAAAGAGTTTTTCAGCTGTTTTAGGCTGTAGGTTTTTGTGGGAATATCAAATTTCTTTAAGAGCGTCTTATCCTTAAAAATACCGAAACTTATATTAGTGTTGCCGATATCAATAGCTAATAACATAATGCCTCCGAGCTGTCAAAAGAGACTGTGCCGCAATTTGGTTTTAGTGGAATTGTTGCAAAACACCATAAAAGTGTCATTCCTGCGAAAGCCGGAATACAGAAACAATGGGGCTCGACGACAAAAAACTTCTGGGTTCCCCAGTCAAGCCGGGGAATGACAATTTGCAGGCATTTCGCAACAGACCCTTAGTGTCATTCCCGCGAAAGCGGGAATCCAGAACTCTTTGATTTCAACGGGTTTAATTCTTTTATCCGGTCTCTTAAAACTGCCGCTTTTTCAAACTGTAAATTTCTTGCTGCCAGTTCCATTTCATAAACTAATTCCGCCGTATATTTTCTTAATTCATACCCATCTCTTTCTTCGCCGGTAAGATTAGCCACAAATTCTTCCGCTTCGAGTAAATCCTCAATCCCTCCTTTTATCGCTTTTTGAATTGAACGCGCGGAGATATTATTTTTTTTATTAAACTCTAACTGGATTTTTCTTCTGCGGCTACTTTCGTTAATTGCTTTTTTCATTGAATTGGTTACTGTGTCCGCGTACATAATTACTGTTCCGTTTATGTTACGCGCCGCGCGCCCGGCAACCTGAATTAAGCTGGTTCGGGAACGTAAAAATCCTTCTTTATCCGCGTCTATAATCGCTACCAATGAAACCTCAGGTAAATCCAGGCCTTCCCTTAATAAATTTATTCCTACTAAGCAATCAAATTTTTTTTGTCTTAATTCCTTTAGGATTTTTGAGCGTTCCATAGTCTGAATTTCCGAGTGCAGGTATCTTACCTTCAATCCTTTTTCTTGTAAATAATTTGTCAGGTCTTCAGCCATTCTTTTGGTTAAAGTGGTTACCAGAACCCGTTCATCGCGTTTTTCGCGTTTATTTATTTCGTTGATCAGGTCTTCTATTTGACCTTCCGCTGGCCTTACGATAATTTCAGGGTCTACTAAGCCAGTAGGCCTGATTATTTGTTCAATTGTTAGCTCGCGGCTTTTTTTGAGTTCATATTCAGAAGGCGTGGCAGATACAAAAACCGTTTTCTTTATAAGTTTATTAAACTCAATTTGTTTTAAGGGCCTGTTATCTAAACAGGAAGGTAGTCTAAAACCATATTCAATCAGTGTCTCTTTTCTGGCGCGGTCGCCTGAGTACATGCCTTTTATTTGAGGTATAGTTATGTGCGATTCGTCAATTACAGTAAGAAAATCTTTTTCGAAATAATCAATCAGGCAATGCGGCCTTACTCCGGGCGTTTTGCCACAGAGATGGCGGGAGTAATTTTCAATGCCGTGGCAGTAACCTGTTTCTTTCAACATTTCTATGTCGTAATGAGTGCGGGATTCTAAGCGCTGTGCTTCCAATAATTTATTTTTGCCTAACAGAAATTTAAGCCTGTCTTCTAATTCCTGTTCTATGGATTTGACTGCCGCGGGAATCCTGTCGTTATTAACAATAAAATGTTTAGCAGGATATATCGCTATTCTTTCCAGTGAATTTAATATTTTAGCTGATATGGGATCTATTTCGATAATCTTTTCTATTTTGTCGCCGAAGAATTCTATCCGTAACGCTTTCTCCTGGTAAGATGGGAATATCTCTAAGACGTCCCCCCTTGCCCTTAATTTGCCGCGGGTGAATTCATAATCGTTTCTTTCGTATTGTATCCTGATAAGCTTTGAAATAAGGCTGTCGCGCCAGATAGTTTGCCCCTTTTCAATAAAAACTAATGATTGGCGGTAATCGTCAGGAGAGCCTAAATTGTATATGCATGATACGGAAGCAATGACTATGACGTCCCTTCTGCTCATAAGCGAGCTGGTTGAAGAAAGTCTTAGGCGGTCTAACCTGTCGTTAATAGAAGCATCTTTTTCAATATACGTATCGGTAGAAGGAATGTAAGCTTCTGGTTGATAATAATCGTAATAGCTGACGAAATATTCTACCGCGTTATGAGGAAAAAATTCCTTAAACTCTGAATATAATTGAGCGGCCAGAGTTTTGTTGTGAGAAATTACCAATGTGGGCAGATTTAAATTGGCGATTGTATTGGCTAAAGTAAAGGTTTTGCCTGAGCCGGTTACGCCTAAAAGCGTCTGATATTTTTCCCCTGATAGGATAGATTTAGTTAATTCTTTGATTGCCCTTGGCTGGTCTCCGCAGGGCGAGAAATCAGAAACAAGTTTAAACTTTTCCATTATAAAAATTCAAGGCTTATATCTACGGAGGATACGGAATGGGTTAACGCGCCGATAGAAATCATATCAACGCCGCAAGAGGCGATTTTTCTGATATTTTTTAGGGTGATTCCGCCGGAGGCCTCTATTAGCGTCGTGCGTATTGCGTCGTGCGTATTGCGTTCAAGAGCAACCGCTTTCTTTATATCGGATATTTTCATATTGTCTAACATTATAATATCGGGATTCTCTCTTAGCGCTTCTTGAAATTCTTTTAAATTTTTTACTTCTATCTCCAATTTTATATTTTTGGACAACTTTTTTTTAATATTTTTAATAATTTTTTTAATGCATTGCGCAGGGCGCATAGCGCAGGACACAATAAGATGATTATCTTTAATCAGTATCATTTCATCTAAGCTGAACCTGTGATTAAAGCCTCCGCCAATTCTTACGGCATATTTTTCCAATTCTCTTAAACCGGGTATAGTTTTCCGGGTATCCAGAATTTTTACTTTGAACGGCTTTACTTTATCAGTGTAGGTTCTTGTTTTTGTGGCAATGCCTGAGAGCAGGCTTAAAAAATTCAAGGCCACCCTTTCAGCTGCTAATATGCTTCGCGCTTTACCTTCAATATAAGCGATAATTTGGCCATTTTTTATTTTTTGGCCGTCTGAAAAGACGGACTTAAATTTTATTCCTTTATCTTGAGTTTTAAATATTTCACCTGCTAAGGCTATCCCGCAAATCGTACAGTTTTCTTTGGCTAATAAAGCTGCCTTTACGCGTTTATCTTTAGGAATAATCATCGCGGTGGTGATGTCCTTTTTTCCGATGTCTTCTCTTAATGCCTTTAGAATAATATTTTTGGTTTCCGGTGTTTTAGCGTAATTCATTTAACATTTTCTCCAAACGTTTTAGAGAGTCTTTTAGCTCCAGGATGCTTTCTTTTTCTTTTTCTACTATTTCTTTTGGCGCTTTTTTAACGAATTCAGAATTTTCCATTCTTTGTTCTTTTGAGTTCTTGGTTTTTTCCAATTCATTTATTTTTTTGCTTATTTTATCCTTTTCTTTAGTGATATCAAGTAGTCCGTTAAAATGCAGATATATGTCAATATCAGTAATTACAGCGCTAATCGTCGCAGGCGGCCTTGCGTTTGAAACAAGAATCTTTAAAGCCTCTAATTTAGCCAAATTTATAATTAAATCCGTATTGCGCTCAAATAATTTGTATTTAGCTTTTGTGTGGGGATAAAGAGAAATAGTGACTTTTTGGCCGGCTTTTAGTTCAATGGAGCCGCGCAAATTCCGTATTTCTTTAATCACATCAAATATAGTTTGCGTCTGTTTTTCTAGTTTTTTATCAATTATCTGGCTTTGTGTATGCGGCCAAGCTTGAATCATGATGCTTGCTGGCAGTTTGCGATTCGTGATTTGTGATTCGTTTAATTTTTGCCAAATTTCCTCGGTCACAAAAGGCATAAAAGGATGTAGCGCCCTTAAAAACTTTTCTAATACTTCACACATGATCAAATGCGTTTGTTCTTTTTGCTTTTTGCTCTCAGCTGTTAACTGTTCACTGTTAACTAGGGCTGGTTTAACCAGTTCTAGATACCAATCGCAGAATTCATGCCAGAAAAAAGCATACAAAGCATTGGCGGCCTCATTAAACTTGTAGGTCTCTAAATACTTATTTACTTTTTCTAACGTTGAATAGAATCTGCTCAATATCCAGCGATTGACAATATCATTTGCATCTAGAGGGCACACCTCTAGATGCAAATGTGCGTTTAGAGGTGTGTTCTCTAGATGCGCATTCATTAAAATAAATCGGGAGGCATTCCAGATTTTATTGGCAAAATTTCTCCCCTGCTCGAACTTTTCTTTAGATAAAAATACGTCTTGGCCTTGGGTAGTTATTGATATTAGGCTAAAACGTAACGCGTCTGTGCCGTAATCATTTATTATCTCTAGGGGGTCAATAATATTCCCTAAAGATTTAGACATTTTTTTGCCTTGGCTGTCGCGCACCGTGCCGTGTATGTATACATCTTTAAAGGGAATTTCTTTCATAAATTCTAATCCCGCCATTATCATACGCGCCACCCAGAAGAAGATAATTTCTGGAGCAGTTACGAGGACTGAAGTGGGATAAAAATAATTTAGATCAGCTTTTAGCTTTCGGCTTTCAGCTTTCAGCTTTAAATCTTCAGCTGACGGCTGACAGCTGATTGCTGATTGCTGAAAAGGCCAGCCAAACGTAGCAAAAGGCCAAAGCCACGAGGAAAACCATGTATCTAAGACATCTTCGTCTTGATATATATCAGTTGAGCCGCAGTAAGGACATTTTTCCGGTTTTGTTCTCGAGACTATAATACCATCTTCTAACTTTTCCCGAGGCTTTATCGGGATCTCGACTTTGTCGGGAGATTTTTTAATTTTTAATTTTGAATTTAGGTTTCCTGTCTCCATGCAATTCTTACAATAATAAACAGGAAGCCGATGTCCCCACCAAATCTGCCTTGATATGCACCAGTCCTGAATATTTTCCATCCAGTTAAGATACACCTTAGTCCAGCGTTTAGGATAAAATTTAATCCTACCATTTTTAACCACTTCCAATGCGGGTTTGGATAAGGGTTTCATCTTTACGAACCATTGCTTGGATAAATAAGGTTCAATTATGGTATGGCAGCGGTAACAATGGCCCGCGGATAACTGGTGAGGCTCAACTTTTTCTAATAATCCTTTTTCCTTTAAGTCTTCTAAGATAACTTCTCTTGCCTCAAATCTGTCCATATCCCGGTAATCAAGAGCGTTTTCATTCATGCGGCCATCAGGATGCAGGACATTGATGAATTCAAGATTATGCTTCTTGCCTAACGCATAGTCGTTAGGGTCGTGAGCGGGTGTAACCTTTACCGCGCCTGTGCCGAATTTCATATCAACCATGCTATCCGCGATTATTTTTATTTCCTTATTCACTAAAGGTAAAATCAGGGTTTTTCCAATAAGATTTTTGTATCGCTTGTCTTTAGGATTAACCGCTACCGCGGTATCTCCGAGCATTGTTTCAGGACGCGTTGTCGCAACGACAATGTAGTTTGCCGGTTTGCCGGTTTGCCGGTTTGCCGGTTTATCCGTTAATCCTTTTGCCCGTTCATCCGTTAACCGGCAAACCGACTCACTGGCTAACTGGCTAACATCTTTTAATGGATATCTTAAATAATACAGATTTCCCTGTATTTCCCGATGCGGCGCTTCTTCATCGGATAGCGCGGTTTGACAGCGCGGACACCAGTTAATAATATAATTTCCCTGATAAATTAAGTCTTTTTCGTAAAGCTCAACAAATACCTCTACCACTGCCTTTGAATATTCTTCGTCCATAGTAAAGCGCGTTCTTGACCAGTCGCTTGACGCGCCTAATTTTTTTAGTTGGTGGATAATGGTTGAGCCATACTGTTCCTTCCAAAGCCAAACTCTTTCCAGGAGTTTTTCTCTTCCTAAATCCTGTCGTTTTAAGCCTTCCTTAGCGAGAGCTTTTTCTACCATATTTTGAGTAGCAATTCCAGCATGGTCAGTTCCCGGCATCCAAAGGGCCTCTTCGCCTTTCATACGATGATAGCGGATAAGGATATCCTGAATAGTATTATTCAGGGCGTGTCCCATATGCAGGATTCCGGTAACATTCGGCGGAGGGATAACTACGCAGAATGGTTTTTTGGCAGGATTGGATTTAGCGGAAAATAAATTCTTCTCTTCCCAGAACTTATACCACTTATCTTCAGTCTCTTTGGGGTTATATTGGGATGGGATTTCCATTTTCAATTTTCATTTTAATAATTTTTCTAAATGCCTGATATCAGACTTATTTTGTGGCCTTGTCTTTTAATAATTTATACTCTACGCTATCAACGAGCGCTTGCCAGCTGGCTTCGATGATGTTTTCGTGAACGCCGATTGTATTCCAAGTGTCTGTTTCATCCTGTGATTGAATCAGAACGCGCACGCGGGCCGCTGTGCCTGTTTTTTCATCTAGAACGCGCACCTTGAAATCTGAAAGATGCATTTTTGCTAATGTCGGATAGAAATCTTTCAATGCCTTGCGAAGGGCATTATCTAAAGCATTTACCGGACCATCCCCTTCCGCGGCAGTATGCTCCTTTATTCCGTTTACCTTTAGTTTAATAATTGCTTCTGAAGTAATTTTTTTATCTGATAGTTTTTCTATTGTTACGCGAAAACTTTCTAAGTCAAAGAATTTTTTGTATTTCGCGAGAGTTTTTTTCATTAACAATTCAAAGCTGGCTTCTGCCGCTTCAAAATGATACCCTTGATTTTCAAGGGCCTGTATAGTTTTTAGGATTTTTTTTGTTTTAGGGTCTTCTTTGTTTAAATCTAAGTCTAAGTCTTTAGCGCGGATTAATACGCCGGTTTTACCCGCCAATTCAGAGACCAGAATCCTGCGCCGGTTTCCTATAAGCGCCGGTTCAATGTGTTCGTAGGTTTTAGGGTTTTTCATTACCGCGTTAATATGCACCCCGCCTTTATGCGCGAACGCGGAAGAACCTGTATAGGGTTGATTGCTCATTTGTTTCATATTGCTTATCTCGCTGACAAAATGGGAAACGCGCGTTAAGTCTTTTAGTTTATCGCTGTGAATACAGTCAATGCCTAATTTTATCTTTAAGTTTCCGATAATAGGAATTAAGTCCGCGTTTCCGCATCTTTCGCCATATCCGTTAATTGTTCCTTGTACCATATCAGCTCCTGCTTCTACCGCGGCAATGGAATTTGCCACAGCAAGGCCAGCGTCGTTATGGCAATGGATACCTAAGTTGACTTTTATTTGAGGGCGAATTTTCGCGACTACCTTTAAAATTTCGGAAGTAAGGGTTCCGCCATTTGTGTCGCATAAAACAACTGCCTTAGCGCCTGAATTTTGCGCGCTAAAGAGGCACTCTAAGCTATATTCTTTGTTCGCTTTATACGCGTCAAAAAAGTGTTCCGCGTCATAGAATACAGTAAGGCCCTGGGAAACAAGGAAACTTACGGAATCCTTAATCATATTTAAGTTTTCCGCGAGTGTAGTTTTTAAGACATCTGTAATGTGCAAATCCCATGTTTTTCCGAAGATAGTTATAACCTTTGCCTGTGATTTTACAAGAGCTCTAAGATTATTATCATCCGCGGCTTTGGTATTAGCTTTTCGGGTTGAGCCAAAAGCTGTTAATTGGGCGTTTTTAAGAGGAGCTTTTGTCATTTCCAAATAAAATTCCATATCTTTAGGGTTAGAGCCCGGCCAGCCTCCTTCGATATAGTGGATTCCTAATTCATCCAATTCTTTTGTGATACGGATTTTATCTGTAACCGAATAAGAAATCCCTTCCCCTTGACTGCCGTCGCGTAAGGTAGTATCGTATAGAATAACCTTCATTTCTCCTCCAGATTTCGTTGCGCGTTGTGCGTATTGCGTTGTGCGTCGTGCGTTAAAGTTATTACGCGCAATACGCAATACGCATGACGATTTATTTTCCTAATCCGAATTTCTCATGTAATGCCCTTACCGCGGACTCGGCAAATTTTTTCTTTATGATACAGGAGATGCTTATGTCTGAGGTTGAAATCATTTCAATATTAATTTTGTTTTCTGCCAACACCTCAAACATTTTGGCTGCTACGCCAAAATGGGATTTCATCCCTACACCTATTATTGAAATACGGGCAATATCTTTATCTAATATAACCTCTCCTGTTCCAATATTTTTGGCGGCTTTATTTGTAAACTTTATTGCTTTATGCGCGTCTGTTTTAGCTATAGTAAAAGAGATATCGGTTTTGCGCGTGTGGCTTACGTTTTGCACGATCATATCGACGCTTATTCCGCTATCGGAGAGTTCTTTAAATATTTTTGCCGCTGCTCCGGGTTGATCAGGAACATCGCAAATTGTAATTTTCGCTTCGTTTTTGTTTATAGTTACACTGCTGACGACTACTTCTTCCATTCTCTTAACCTCCTTAATAATCATAGTTCCCGGATTTTTTGAAAAAGATGAACGCACGTGTATGGGCACATTGAACTTTTTGGCAACCTCAATGGAGCGGACTTGCATTACCTGCGCGCCTAATGAAGCCATCTCAAGCATTTCGTCATAAGTGATTTCGTTTATCTTTTTTGCTTTTGGCTCTATTCGGGGATCAGTTGTGTAAATACCTTCTACATCAGTATAGATTTCGCATTCAACCGCTGCTAATTCTTTGGCTAAAGCTACCGCCGTTAAATCTGAACCGCCGCGGCCTAAAGTAGTAATGTCGTGAGTTAAGGTGACTCCCTGGAATCCCGCGACAATGACAATTTTGCCATTTTTTAATTCTTCATTGATCTTATCCGTGTTTATTTTTATAATCCGGGCGCGCGTGTGGCTCGTATCGGTAATGATTCCAACTTGCGCTCCGGTAAAAGATATAGCCTTAAAACCTAATTTTTGTATCGCCATAGCTAATAATGCCACAGAGATTTGTTCTCCTGTGGAAAGAAGCATGTCCATTTCGCGTTCTGATGGCGTGGTAGTGATTTTATTTGCTAATTCAATTAACTCATCAGTTGTGTCTCCTAACGCGGAAACGATTACCACAAGAGAGTATCCTTGTTTTTTGTAACTTGCGACTCTTTTGGCTACATTCTGTATGCGTTCAATATTAGCCACGGACGAACCGCCAAATTTCTGCACAATTAAACCTTTAGGCATAGTTTCCTTTATAATTAAAGAGTTCATTATCAAAATCCCAAATGGGAGGAGTACTTCTTCTTTTATCAGAACATCTGGAGAATTTTGTACCAGTTCAAGTTCTTTTTTAAATAAATAAATTGTACCTTAATATGCACCAGATTGCGCTGACCCCATCTTTCCAGTTTATTTTTTTACCTTCCGCGTAGGTCCTTCCATAATATGAAATGCCGACCTCATATATCCGCAATCTCAATTTTGCTACTTTAGCGGTAAACTCTGGCTCAAAACCAAACCTATCTTCCTTTTTGATACAACATTGTAGCAGTATTTATATAGCTAGGGCTGTCATTTTCGAACTTGTATTCCGGCGCGTAAACTGTAACGATAGAAAATAATATGAGTTTTATCAAAACAGCAAATATGACAACACTAAAAAATAATTTATTATTATTCATATAGGAGGAGGCTTTGCGCTATCCGCTGATAAAGTATTTCATCAGCTCATATCCTTTATCAAAATAAAGCTCTGACTTTTCCGCTTCTTTTTCGCAATAGCTTGTGGAACCTTTAGGAATTATATTTTTTCCAAACATTCCAAAAATCACCGGTTCTTGCGTATGTGTTCGAATTGAAATTGGAGTTGGGTGGTCAGGTAAAACTAGAATCCTGAAATCATCTTTTTTATTCCTAAAAGCGGCTAAGATTTGGCCTACAATTAATTGATCAATTTTTTCAATGGCAGTTATTTTTTCTCTTAAGTCTCCGTTGTGCCCTGCTTCATCAGGCGCTTCTATATGCACAAATACAAAATCATTATTTTTAAGAGACTCTAGCGCCGCCCTTGCCTTGCTTTTATAGTCAGTATCATAATATCCGGTTGCCCCCGGAACATTTATTACGTTAAGCCCTAAAATTTTTCCCATGCCTTTTATTAAGTCAACCGCGGATATGACGCTTCCTTTAAGGCCGTATTTATCTACAAACTTCGGCAAGGCAGGCTTTTTCCCCTGGCCCCAAAGCCAAATCATATTAGCCGGATTTTCTTTTAGATCCAGCCGAACTTGGTTTATTTCATGTTTTTCTAAGAGGAGGCGTGATTCCGTCATTAGTTTTATTAGAATATCCGCGTCATTTCCTTTTGGCATATTTTTTGAGAAAGATTGGCCTATGATATCATGGGGAGCGCTGCATTTTAAAGCCTCTAGGCGCTCTTCGGAGCCTCTTTTTACCAGCATTAAATGCCTGTAACTTATTCCTGGATAAAACTTTATTCTGTCTGTCCCTAATTTCTGGTCAATAAATTTTATTAGTATCGCTGCTTCTTCAGAACTTATGTGCCCGGCGCTATAATCTGTCAGAGTATCTTCAGATATAGTAATTAAATTACAACGAAAAGCTACATCATCAGCCTCTAATTCAACGCCCAGATTTGCCGCCTCAAGCGGCCCTCTTCCGGTGTAATATTCTTTAGGGTCATATCCGATTATAGAAAGATTTGCCACATCAGAGGCAGGGTTCATTTTCTCAGGAATTGTTTGGACGCGGCCTAGTATTCCATTTTTTGCGATATAATCCATATTTGGAGTATGCGCTGCTTCTAAAGGGGTGCGTTCGCCAAGTTCCTTTAAAGGGTAATCCGCCATTCCATCGCCGACGATAATGATGTATTTCACCTGAAAATCTCCGTAATTCGCTTAGAAATTATCTTATAATTTCTGTTTTGGGCGAGCAAGCTCGCCCCTACGCGAATCGCTACATAATTCCTACGTATTGCCACGTAGGGGTGGGCTTGCCCACCCTTTTTCACTTGAAAATCTCCGCCGTATTTCTGCAGGCTTATGCCTGTAGTATTTTTATTAGATTATCGCACATCGCGTTTTTATTTAAAAATGGCCCACAATGGGTATCTTTGTTTATAATGTAGGCTTTATATCTTCCTCCTATTATACTGTTTGCTACTGTCAAATTAAGTTTTGAGCGTTGAATTAATTTGTTTGTTTCTTTTATAAGTAAATTTTTATCCGCATCCGGCTCATATTTAAATCCAACCAAAAATATATCTGGGTTAGCTTTCCTTATCAAGTCTATAATCTTTACCGTAGGCGTCAGCTTAAGTGTTAAATTTTTAATACCTGATTCAACCTTTTGTCTGTAAACTTTTGCAGGCTTATAATCTGAAACTGCGACCGAATGTATTAAAATATCGTATTTTTTAGTTTTCAGTTCTTTTATGAGTTTATTTTTTAACTCATCAAAGAATTTGAAACGCATCAGTTTTATATTTTTGTTTAAATAATAAGTTTCCGCGGGGCCTAATAAAAGAGTAACTTTAGCGCCCAACCTTTGCAATTTTTCTGCCAACAAAATTCCCGTTTGACCCGTGGCAATATTACTGATTACTCTGACTTTATCTATAGGAACCCAGGTCGGACCGGCGGTGATGAGAATACGTTTATTTTTTAAACACATTTGTTAGCGTATAGCGTATAGCGTATAGGTTTTTACTATTCGCTAAACGCTATACGCTAATTTTCAATAACCTATTTCTCTTAACACTGCCTTTAAATCCGCTCTCACTATTTTTGGCTGTTTTATAATTTTTATTGCTCTGTCTGGATCTTTTAGGCCATGGCCGGTTAGGATGCAGACTATTTTCGTCGTGCGTCGTGCGTCGTGCGTCGTGCGTTTAAAATATCCCTGGTTTGCTAATTTTAGGAGCCCGGCAACAGAAGCGGCTGAGGCGGGTTCAACAAAGACGCCTTCTTTTGCTGCTAATAATTTATAGGCAGAGATTATCTCTCTATCTGAAACCATATCAATCAGGCCACCGGATTCATCGCGGGCCTCTTCTGCTTGTTTCCAGCTTGCGGGATTGCCAATGCGTATGGCGGTAGCAATGGTTTTAGGATTTTTTATTGGATGCCCTTTAACGATGGGCGCGGCGCCTTGGGCCTGGAAACCTAACATAACCGGTAATTTTCTGATTTTACCTAAATCTTTGTATTCTTTGTATCCTTTCCAGTAAGCAGTGATATTTCCGGCGTTACCTACTGGTATAGCCTGAAAATCAGGCGCTGAACCTAAGTAATCGCAAATTTCAAAACTTGCGGTTTTTTGGCCTTCAATGCGGTAAGGATTTAAGGAGTTAACTAATGTTATGGGATAACTTTTGGTGATTTCTTTTGCTAATTCTAAAGCATTGTCAAAGTTGCCATCTATAGCTAGAACCAGCGCGCCGTGAATTAATGCCTGGCTAAGTTTGCCTAATGCGATTGCTCCGGAGGGAATAAGTACGATGCATTTAATGCCTGCCTTGGCAGCATAAGCCGCTGCTGAAGCAGATGTATTCCCGGTAGAAGCGCACATCACTGCCTTTGAGCCTTCTTCGCAGGCTTTAGATATCGACAGGGTCATGCCCCTGTCTTTGAATGAACCCGTTGGATTTAATCCCTCGTATTTTAAATAAACCTCAAATCCCTTGCCAATCAGATTACTTAAACAACCCGAATAAATTAAAGGAGTATTACCCTCTTTTAAAGTAATTATGGGAGTTTTATTTGTCACAGGAAGATATCTCTTATACTTTTCAATTATACCTTGATAATTCATTTTATTTTAGCGTATAGCGTATAGTGTATAGAAAAAACTATCCGCTCTACGCTATCCGCTATTTTTATACGTCCTCTATTCTTATTGCTACTGTTTTTTCTTTAATCGCGTCTAATCGGTCTATTAAGTTAAGCGCGGTTCGTAGATTCTTTTCTTTTGCTTCGTGTGTTATCATTACGATTGGAACTATATGGGCCCTATTTCTCTCTTTTTGCGTAACAGAAGCGATGCTGATTCCTAGTTTAGCCAATATTCCGGAAATCTTTGCCAGGACTCCTGGTTTATCTACGGCCATTAGGCGAACATAACACCTGCTTTCAAATTCATTAATATTGCGCAGTCTTTTTATGGATTTGTCAGGTATGATATTTAAAGTTGGCCTGAAAAGGCCTGCTTTGATATCTTGAATTAAGTCTATCACATCCGCGACTACCGCGGAAGCGGCGCAAAGTTGACCTGCTCCTGGTCCATAAAATAGAAGATTGCCTGCTAAGTCGCTAGATACGTAAATCGCGTTATTAACCGCGGTTACCGATGATAAAAGATGTGTTTTCGGTATAAGTGTCGGATGAACCCTGATCTCCAGCTCATCGCTTTCTTTTTTGGCAATCGCTAATAATTTTATCTCAAATCCTAATTCATGCGCGTAATTAACATCAGAAAGTGATATTTGGGAAATCCCTTCAATAGATATGTTTTCTAATTTTACTAATTTTCCAAAACATAGATACGCGAGTAACGCTAATTTATGCGCTGAGTCAATGCCTTCTATATCGAGGGTAGGATCTTTTTCCGCGAAACCTTTTAATTTCGCTTCTTTGAGCGCGTCTTCAAATGAACAATTTTCCCCCGACATTCGGGAAAGTATGAAGTTGGATGTCCCGTTTAAAATTCCGAAAATACTATTAAACTTGTTTGCCGCGAGCCCTTCACGCAGGGATTTTATTATCGGGATACCCGCGCCAACCGAAGCTTCAAAATAAATATTTTTGCTGTGGTCAAGAGCCAAGGCAAATAATTCCTGGCCATACTGCGCGAGGAGCGCTTTATTGGCGGTTACTACGCTTTTTCCTTTTTTTAAGGTTTCAATAATAAATTCTTTCGCGGGGTGAATTCCGCCTATTAATTCAATTACAATATCAATCTGCGGGTCATCTATGATGTCGCTGGCGTTTTTAGTAAGTAGTTGTTTGTCAAGGCCTATGTTTCTTTTAGTAGCGATATCTTTGTCGCATATTTTTTTAATATTTATTTCTATTCCTATCTTATCTTTTAAAAAAGTTTTTCTTTCATGTAGAATCTTTACCACGCCTGAACCCACATTGCCAAATCCTATGAGGCCTAGATTTATTTTTTTCATGCTTAGTCCTCTTTTTTTGTGTGATGTCTAACGGTTTGTTCAATGGCATGCCTGTGTTGTTCGTCTACCGCAAGGAACATTAACCGGGTGTCATAAATTAAATTCTCTACAATTTGACGCGATTCAATAACCCTGCCGATTAGCATTATAGGGTTAGGGTCAAAAGGCAGCCTGATTTCTATAGCAAGGCTTGTCTTGGGCCTAAATCCCCTGTTTGTGGTAAGAAGCATTCCGCCAAGGCTAATATTTTTGGTTTGGGTTATATCTCTTTTGCTTTCCGCGTCCGCGTTTTCTAATATCCGGTATGATACAATGAAGCGTCCGCTTATTCGCGGATGCTTGCGCCTTTCTATGCCCTGATATGTCATTTTACACCTCCATTATATAGTAGGTTTAATGGCTCTGTTAAATTACAATATTAGTCGGGGAGGTGGGACTTGAACCCACGACCTTTTGAACCCCATTCAAACGCGCTAGCCAAACTGCGCTACTCCCCGGTATTTAGCGTATAGCGTATAGTAGAAAATTTACTTGCTTTTATTTATCCGCTATACGCTATCTTTTTATTCCTCTTTTCTCTCCCTTGTCATTAAATCTTCAAGGGCTAAAAGAGGAGACTTGTTTTTATAAAGGACATTGTAGATTTCCTTGGTTATAGGCATATCTACATTATGTTTTAAGCTTAATAAATACGCCGATTTTGTAGTAGGTATTCCTTCCGCTACCATCTGCATATGCGAGAGAATTTGTTTTAATGATTTGCCCTTGCCGATTTGTTCGCCTACAAATTTGTTTCTGCTATAAGGGCTAACACAGGTTGTTACTAAATCACCTAATCCGCTTATTCCGCTGAACGTGCTTACCTTAGCTTTCATAGCAGCCCCAAGCCTGGAAATTTCAGTTAACCCTCGGCATAAAAGAGCGGCTTTGGTGTTCGCGCCAAAGCCAAGCCCGTCGGAAATGCCGCAGGCTATGGCAATGATATTCTTAAGGCTGCCGCCTAATTCAACTCCAGTTACATCTTCGTTGGTATAAATTCTGAATCTATTAGTCGTAAAAATACCCTGTAGATATTTTCTTACTTCTTCATCAGCGCCCGCGATTACAGCCACCGTAGGAATGCCAGTAGCTACCTCATGGGCAATAGTTGGGCCGGAAAGCACTGCCAGTTTTACCTTACCCAGTTCTTCTTGTATTACTTCAGACATCCGTTTAAGGGATTCGATTTCTATGCCTTTGCTGGCGCTTAAAAATACTGTCTGGTTAAAATTACCCAATTGTTTAATTTTTATAAGGGTTTTCCGGATATGTTGAGAAGGTATCGCCAGGATTATCAGGTCTTTTTTCTCAAGAGCGTTTTTTAAATCGTGGGTAATTTCTATCTCCTTGGGAATCTTGATTCCGGGAAGAAATTTTTCATTTTCTCTTTTTTTATCAACATG
This sequence comes from Omnitrophica bacterium GWA2_41_15, assembly GCA_919901915.1. GTDB lineage: Bacteria > Omnitrophota > Gorgyraeia > Gygaellales > Profunditerraquicolaceae > CAKKQB01. Next base: position 12,447 of record CAKKQB010000026.1, on the reverse strand, counting down.
GGAAACATAATCCGCGAATGCCCCCCAGATAGTCACTTTGAAGGCTTTTTTGGAAAGTAAAATTGCTAGCGTTGTGCCCCAGCCGCCATCGCCTAAGACGCTGATATTTAATTTTGTTTCTTTATTTTTTTGGATTTTTGGGAGTTTCTTTCCGAATAATGAAAAATCAGCTAAATTATTTTCATGGCGGATGATAAACTGAACTCCTATGCCGTATGAGCCGTGTTTCTTTGGTTCGATCCTGACTACTTTTCCGAGGACGCCATTTTGGTGGATTAAAACTCGTTTTTCAATTTCTTCGTAAATATGTAAAGTTTGCCGGTCAAAAGAAAGCCAGACGATATCGCCTTTGTTAACCTTCTCTCTTATATTGCAGAATAATCCGCTCTGGCTTATATTTACCGTATAACCTTCTAATAATTTTAAAATAGCCTTTTCTTTACAAATTTTGTAATCAATAGGAGTTACGCGCCCTAATCTTACAAATCTCCTGCGTTCCGAATCTCTATATATATATTCCATGTTTATAAAGCGGAAGAGGGGAATCGAACCCCCATATACAGCTTGGAAGGCTGTTGTTCTACCATTGAACTACTCCCGCGCAGCTTGTTGAGTCCAGACGAATTTCGTCGTGACCCAACCCCTTATTCTTTCATTTTTTAAATGAACAGTCGTAGATACTATCCTTAGAACAATAGAGCAATAGAAAATAGACCGCAATTGAGTTTTTGTTTTTCTATTGCTCTATTGTCTATTGCTCTATTGTTCTACCATTTTTTGCTTTGCAAAAAATGGTGGGCAGGGAGGGATTCGGACCCCCGAAGCACAAGTGCAACAGATTTACAGTCTGTCCCTTTTGGCCGCTTAGGTACCTGCCCATAATTAAAGCTGGCGACCCGAATTGAACGGGTGACCCCCTCATTACAAGTGAGGAGCTCTACCAACTGAGCTACGCCAGCAAGATTATTTTTCAAGTAAATCAAATCTTGATTCATATTTTGAAGCCATAACTACAAATTTCTTTTGTTTATTCTTAGTCGGTCTTAATCGCAATTTATGCGTACTTCTATTCTTAATGCCATTTAGCGGAACAAAATAAACTTTGTTCCCTTCAGGAGAATATGCGGCAATAAGGTCTATATCTTTAGATGAATAATGTATAATATTGTAATTATTACAGCTCCTTACTCTTATTTCGACTACGTCGTTTTTAGGAGTGGCATATTTAACTTGAATACGCTTAAAAATTCCATTTTTCTCGGTAACAAGATCGTACCTATTATCTTCGCCCCAAGGAATAAGAACATTAAAACCATTTTGTTTTAATAAATATGTGACAAATGCTTCTGCTATATCGCCTTTTTGTTTTGTGATAGCCATTTTAACTATTTTTTTTAATCGCCTCCGGAATCTTATCTATTATATCCGAGGCAATTAAGCTTATTTGCGTTTTTTCTTTCGCCGCCAAGTCTCCGGCTATGCCATGAAGCCAAACTGCGTATTTTGTCGCTTCAAACGGCTTAAGCCCTTGGCCCAAAAAAGCCGCGATCATTCCGGTTAAGACATCACCGCTTCCCGCGGTGGCCATTCCGGGATTTCCCGTTTTATTAGTATAGAAGTTGCCTTGATAATCGGCAACTATCGTGTTATGTCCTTTTAAAACTACAGTCACTTTATAATTAAGAGCGAATTTTTTGGCAATCTGTTTTCTGTTGTTTTGGATGTTTTTTACGCTGTCTTCTAATAATTTAGCCATTTCTCCCGGGTGCGGAGTCATTATCGTCGTGCGTAGTGCGTAATGCGTAGTGCGTAAAATTTTCAAATATCCCGCTAAAGCACTGAGCGCGTCAGCGTCAACTACTATAGGCTTATTAATACTTGCAATTAGTTTTCGCGTTAAACCTTGCGTTGATTTATTTTGCGTAAGGCCAGGACCGATAACTATTATAGCAACATTTTTTATAAAATCCTTAATTTTTTTATAACCGCTTAGGCAAAACGCGCCGTTACTTGTTTCGGGTAAAGGGAGTAGCATTACCTCTTTAGGTTTTATTTTTATTATTGCTCCTGTTATGCTTTTGGGAATACCTAAAGTAACTAAACCAGCGCCTGAGCGCATTGCCGCGCTGGCGCATAATACGCCAGCGCCGGAAAATCTTGTCGAGCCGGCTAAGATAAAAATATGCCCAAAATCGCCTTTGTGGCTGTCAGGCTTTCTCTGTAATAATAGCGAAGGCAGTCGCATAATTTTTCACATGTGAAATAGATATATGTATGTCTATTTTTTTACCCTTACCATTTAGAATTTCACAAAAAGGCTTGCCCTCTTTATTATTCAAAATTTGCGCGTCTTTCCATGCCAGATTTTTATCGCCCAATGCCTTAAAAATTGCTTCTTTTGCCGCGAATCTTCCCGCGAGATGTTGGTATAAACTGCCTCGTGTCTTCGCGTTTTCCAGTTCTTTTTTAGTAAATACGCGATTTAGGAAAACCGTACCCCATTTTTCTACCGCTTGTTTTAAGCGTTTAACTTCGGTTATGTCTGTGCCTGTTCCGATGATCATGAGATTAAGGTTTGCATCTCTCGCACCGCGCGATCTAGGCCTACCAAAACAGCGCGGCATACAATAGAATAACCGATATTTAATTCTTCTATTCCTTCTATCTGGGCAATCCTTGACACATTATAGTAGTCAAGGCCATGACCAGCGTTTACTATTAAACCTTTTTTCCTGGCATAATTAACCGCATCCTGGATTTCTTTGAAATATTTATCTTTGGCCGTGGGATTCTTCGCGTTAGCATATCGGCCAGTATGCAGTTCTATCATATTGGCGCCAACTTTTTTTGAGGCGTCAATTTGCGATTTGTCCGGGTCAATGAATAAGCTTACAACTATGCCTTGTTTTTTTAATTTTGCTATCGTTATTTTTATTTTCTTAAAATTAGATAAAATATCTAAACCGCCTTCGGTAGTTATTTCCTGCCTTTTTTCCGGTACAAGCGTAGCTTGATCTGGCTTTACTTTGCAGGCAATATCAACAATTTCAGTTGATGTGGACATCTCTAAGTTTAATCTGGATTTAACCGTTTCTTTTAAAATATATAAATCTCGCTCTTTCATGTGCCTGCGGTCTTCCCTTAAGTGCGCGACAATTGAGTTTGCTCCGCAAGATTCGCAGATAAAGGCGGCAAATACAGGTTCAGGTTCAATGCCGCCGCGCGCTTGTCTTAAGGTTGCCACATGGTCTATATTTACACCTAATTTAGGCATTTTGTTATTTTTTTTCGTCTCAATTTTTAATTTATTTTCTCTCTCTTCGTTTACCACTAACCACTAATTATTAACATGCGTGACAATCTCTCTTTTTACATAAAACCAAACTAAAATAGTAAGTATAAGCGCGATAATCTTAAGCCATGGGTGATTAGTAAAAAAATGTAGAATCCTGCTACCAAGAGTGACTTTTCTTTTAGGCATTTTTAATTCGTGTTTAGAAACGAAAGTCTCAACAAGAACTTTCGTTTTGTTCTTATCCGGTTTTTAAAATGTCCTTAATCTTAAAAAAAAGATCTTCGCGGGACAAATCCTTATTTAGTTTTCCCTGATATACTAAAGATATATCTTGCCTCTCTTCAGAGACAACTATAATAATCGCGTCGGTTTCTTCGCTTAGGCCTAACGCGGCGCGATGCCTTGTTCCGAACATGCGGCTTAAGTGTTGGTTTTGCGTAAGCGGAAATAAACATCCGGCAGCTGTCAATCGGCCATTTTGGATAATTAAACCGCCGTCGTGTAGCGGATTGTTTGGAGTAAAAATTGTTTCAATTAAGTCTGAACTTATGCAGGCATCTATCAAGGCGCCCCTTTCGATGTAGGTTCTTAACGATTCATTTTTTTCTACGGCAATTAATGCCCCGATTTTTCGTTTTGATAAATTCTCTATTGCCCTCCCTATTTCCTTTAGTATAGAGTCTATTTCTTCTTCTTTTAAGGTTGTTAAAAAGATGCGTTTACGCCCTATGCGCGCCAGACCCTGCCTTATTTCCGGATGGAAAATAATTAAAATAGTAATAACCGAAATACCTAATAATTCCGTCAATAACCAATCAAGCACATCTAACCCAAGTTTCTCTAAGCCCAGTTTCTGAAAAAGAAAAAAACTTATTAGAAGCAGGCCGATGCCGCGTAAGACCTGCGCCGCGGGCGTGCCTTCAAAGAAAAGCATAACATGATAGAATATGAACCAAAGGATGCTTATCTCAACAATAGGTTTCCATAAAAAGATAAAATTTGTCATTAGATTTTTGATAAACTAGTTTTGCGTTCTTCGTTTATGGCATTCATGACTTCAAAAGCTTGTTTTGTTTCTTTGACATCGTGAACCCTTAGTATTCGCGCGCCAGATTTAGCTGCTAAAATACATGAAGCTATTGTTCCGGAAACCCTTTCTCGCGGAAGGGTATTTAAAATTTTACCGATAAAAGACTTTCTTGATGTGCCTGCCAGTATGGGTCTGCCTAAAACCTTAAAATCAGAAAGGTTTTTTAATATTTCCAAATTATGCTCAAATGTTTTTCCAAAACCTATGCCCGGATCAACAATAATTTTTTCTCTATCAATGCCAGCGTCTTCTGCCCTGCTTATGGCATCGCGCAAATACTCTAAGATATCAGTGATTAGAGAATTATATAGCGTTTTTACCTGCATAGTGGCAGGAGAGCCTTTCATGTGCATTATAATTATCCCTGCTTTATAATGCGCGATTATTTTTGCCATTTTGGGGTTCTTTAAGCCCGTAATATCATTTACAATGACCGCGCCATTATCTAAAGCGGCTTGAGCAACTTCTTGCCTTCGCGTGTCAATGGATATAGGTAAATTTATTTTTTTAGCCAATAATTTTATCACTGGGATAGTCCTGTCGAGTTCCTCTTTGACGCTTACAGGTTTTGCCCCTGGCCGGCTCGATTCTCCGCCGATGTCAATGATATCCGCCCCATCTTTAACCATTTTCTCTGCAAAATCAATAGCCTTGTCGACGCACGACGCACGACGCACGACGCACGACGAATATAGCCCGTCCCCGCTAAATGAATCAGGTGTAAGATTAACAATCCCCATGATTTTAGGCCTTGTATCCAGATTTAGTTTATATGGACCTAAATTTATAGTAAATTTTTCTTTTTGATGATTTTTTAAAGCTCGACAGATATCATCAGCAACTATGTTTAAGTTAAACGGTTGTTTATAAAGTTTTTGGCTTAAGCGGTTAAATTGGGAAAGATTACCAATTAACAGGCAATCTGTTTTTTTAGTTTTGCAAGTTAAAACATCCCTGGCAATAGCCGCGTCACCACCCAGGGAAAGCATTTCTTGTTTTAATATATTTGCCGCAATATTAGAAATTGAATCAATCCTGATTAAGCGCGTAAGAGCCTTGGGAAGCATGATTTTAATACCACGAGGATCCACGCCGATAGAAGCCATCGTTTTTTTTATTTCTTTCTGACTTAATTCAGGGAGGATGCGAATCATCAAACAAGATCCTTTTTATCAATGCCCAAAAGCTGCTTTACTTCATCTCCGTTTAGAACCTCTTTTTCCAGAAGCGCTTTTGATAAGATTTTTAATTTATCTATATTTTGTTGTAATAGAACTTTTGCTTTTACATAAGCCGTGTCTATTATTTTTTTTATTTCTTCGTCTATAATCCGCGCGGTTTCTTCGCTGTAGCTTTTTTCTTCCATAAAATCCCGGCCTAAAAATACAAGGCTTTCTTTGTGTCCTAGCACGATATGCCCTAATTTATCTGACATGCCAAATTGGGTAATCATGCGCCGTGCCATCTGCGTAGCCATTTCTAAATCATTTTGGGCTCCGGTTGTAATTTCGCCCAAAGTTATTTCTTCAGAGACTCTTCCGCCCAGCATAAGCGTAATTTCAGCGATTAATTCAGCTTTAGTCCAGTAATGCCTATCTTCAAACGGCGGGGTGAAAGTGTAACCTCCGGCTAATCCGCGGGGGATAATAGAGACTTTTTTGAGTTGATTTACTTCCGGCAGGAGCAAAGATAGAAGCGCGTGCCCAGATTCATGCAATGTTGTTATTTCTTTTTCTTTTTTAGATATAATATGACTCTTTTTCTCTGGCCCCATCAGTACCCTTTCAACTGATTTTTCAAATTCAACCGTTTGGATTGATTCTTTATCGTACCTGGCTGCCAGGAGCGCTGCTTCGTTGCAGAGATTAGCTAAATCTGCCCCTGAGAATCCGGATGTTTGGCTGGCGATGGATTTTAAGTCTACGTCAGGCGCGATTTTTATCTTGCGCGTATGGACCTTAAGTATTTCTTCCCTGCCTTTTATATCAGCCAAGTTCATTATAATGTGCCGGTCAAATCTTCCCGGGCGCAAAAGCGCGGGATCTAATGTGTCGGGCCTGTTGGTAGCGGCAATAAGAATTATGCCCTGCTGTGTGTCAAAGCCATCCATTTCAACTAAGAGGGCATTTAAGGTCTGCTCTCTTTCATCGTGCCCTCCGCCGATCCCTGAAAAACGTAAGCGCCCTACGGCGTCTACTTCATCAATAAATATTATCGCGCCTCTGTTACCCGCGGCTTTAGCGGCTCGCTTGGTTTGTTCGAACAAATCTCGGACGCGGCTGGCGCCAACTCCTACAAACATCTCTACAAAATCAGAACCAGAAATACTAAAAAAAGGCACACCCGCTTCTCCTGCTATAGCCTTAGCAATTAAAGTTTTGCCGCAGCCCGGAGGCCCCACGAGTAAAACGCCTTTAGGAATTTTTCCGCCTAATTTTTGGAACTTTTTTGGGTCCTTTAAGAATTCAATAACCTCCTGGAGTTCTTCCTTGGCTTCATCTACGCCTGCCACATCATCAAAGGTAATTTTTTCCCCTTCTTTTTCATTGTGTATTTTTGGCTGCATTTTGGTAAAACCCATAATCTTGTTTCCCATTTGTTCTCCTCGCGCGGCCATCAGCCACCAGAAAAATATAAGTAATAAAATCGGGCCTAAATTAAAAAGTAAAGTTATCCAGAATGTGCGTGGTGGTTTTACGTCAAAGGATTTAAGGTTTTGGCGCATAAAACTAAGCATCTCCGGGTCATTTTCCGGAATATGCACAAAAAATTTTGTCCCATCGTTATATTCGCCCTGAAGAATAGTTTCGGTTTTTGTTACTGTTTTTATTTTTTCAGGATTATTTTTTATTTCGTTATAAAAACTACTGTAAGATAACTCTTTTGGCGCTCCGGTGACAGGAATTTTAAATGAATTTATGAGTATGAAGAAGATAATCAATGCTAAAATCCAATTAATAGGAGAACGTTTAAAAATGTTATTTTTCTTAGCGCGAGGTTTGTCGTCTATCATTATTAGTGTCCTTTCTTAAATATGTAAGATGGGTTTATAAAGGCCATATTGAACGAATTTTATAAAGAGCTGTAAAAAATAATTATATACGTAAATACCCTTAAAATCAAGTATTATCCCAAGTTTTTTTAAGTATTTGTCAGATTGGCAAAATCTTGCAAAGAAAGGTCTTCTGGCCGAATATTGCAAGGGATTCCGTATTCACTAAAAAATTGTTCTAATTTTCGCGCTGGGATTATGTTTGAAAGGCTGTTTCTTAATGTTTTTCTTCTTTGGTTAAACGCGCTTCTTGTAATTTTAAAAAATAATTTTTCATCTTTTACCTTTACTATGGGTTCCTGCCTTACCTTCATGTTTATCAGCGCGGAATCTATTTTGGGGGCTGGGTAGAAGCTCAATTTTTTAATTAAGAAAAGTATTTTTGGTTCAGTGTAATATTGCGTGAAGAGGCTAAAAGAGCCATACTCTTTTGAGCCGGGATTAGCCGACATCCTTAAGGCAAATTCTTTCTGTGTTGTAATAAAAATATTATCGATTTTATCTTTAAATTTAATCAGATGTTCAATAATAGGGCTGGAAATATAATAAGGAATATTGCCGATTACTTTGATCTTTTGTTCAGTTTCGTGAAAATATTTTTTTAAATCAAATTTCAATATATCTTGATTAATTATCCGCGAATTTGAAAAATCTTTTAAGTTATCCTTCGAGCTTTCGCATAAGAAAGGGTCAATTTCTACGGCAAATACCTGATGAACTATTCCCGCGAGCAGTTTGGTTAGTTCTCCGTAACCGCTTCCTATCTCTAGGACAATGTCAGAATCTTTAAATTCACAGGCACGGACAATCTTTTTCTGGATGTTTTTATCTACCAGAAAATTCTGCCCCAATCTTTTTTTAGGCCGGACATTCATTTTTGGTAAACTCTATTCGGAATCCGGTAGAGACGAGGCATTGCCTCGTCTCTACTAATTTGGATATGCGCGGGTTAGAGTTTTATTAAGGTTCACAACGCATTTTACAGCGACTCTGATTGCCTCAATTAATGAGTTGGGATTGGCAAGGCCAAGATTTGCGGCAATATCAAAGGCAGTGCCGTGTAGAGGAGATGTCCTGATAAAGGGAAGGCCTAATGTTAAGTTTACTCCCGTATCGGCGCGCAAAAGTTTTAGCGGTATTAGCGCCTGGTCATGATACATAGCAATAGCGCAATCGTAGAGTTTTTGGCTTGTTTTATAGATGGCTACATCGCTTGAAAGCGGGCCGGTAATCAAAGCCCCTAGTTTATTTTTTATTTTTTCTATCGCGGGTTTAATGATTGTATTTTCTTCGTTGCCGAGTAATCCATTATCAGAGGCGTGTGGATTTAGGCCGCAAACTACAATGCGCGGGTTTTTAATTAAAAATAATTTTCTCATCGCGTTAAATGTCAGGAGGATATTTTTATAAATCATCTCATCTTTTAATTTAGAGGCAACGTCTTTTAATGGAGTGTGCCTGGTTATCAAGCTTATCTTAAGGCTTTTATTTAATAAAAGCATAACAAAATCTTTCGTTTGCGTATGTTCAGCCAAATATTCAGTATGGCCGCTAAACTTGGTTCCGGATAGATTTACGGCTTCTTTAGAAACAGGGCAAGTTACCAAACAGTCAATCTCTTTATTTTTGAGTAAATCTAAGGCCGTGTCCAAGTATTCCATTGCCGCGTGTCCGTATTCAGCTTTTAGCTGGCCGAACTTAAAATTTTTGCATGGCACGTTTTTTAGATCTACTAATTTTATGCCTGAAGCCTCAAGCTTAGAGCCTGAAGCTTTTTTCAAAACGTTACCATCTCCTATAACTATAAAATCAGCCAGCCTCTTCAATTTACAAATTGCCTTTAAAGTTATTGCCGGACCTATCCCAGAGGGATCTCCCATTGTAATACCAACCCTGATTCTATTTTTTTTGTAATCCGCGTAAGGGGCTCTTTTAATCTGTGTAATCATTTTTTATTTTACATGATTTTAATGTAGGATTTTTTCTTGAGCTCATCAAGCCATCTAGTCATTTCTTCGCGCATTTTCTTTTCAAGTAGAAGCGAAGAAATTTTAGTTTGTGTTTCTGGCAGGCTAAGTTGCTTAGGGGCTGTTATGTCTAGAAGCCTAAAAATATAATATTTCCCTCCGATTTCAGTTGGAGGCGAGACTTCATTTAAGCTTAATTTAAATATGATATTTTTTACGTCTGTTTTTAACTCTTCTTCTTCGCTAATCGTAAGACTGTCTATGGTCGCGGGGTATTGAGCGGTTAATTCAGTTAATTTTTTTCCTGTTTTTAGGCTGTCAGAAAAACTTTTGGCAGTGTCCTCTTTTTCCAGGATTATAACATCTAACTGACGAGTTTCCGGTGACCTGAAGGTAGCTTTATTCTGCTCATAGAAATTGGTAATTTCGTCCGGATTGGTTATGATCTTGCTCTTTACTTTTTGTTCTACAATGCCGAACATGAGCATTTGCTCTCTTATCTTTTTTTCTATATCCGCCTGCGTTAAGCCTTGAGAAACCAGCGTGTTTTGAAAATCAGCATCTGTTGAATATCGTGTTTTTATTTCATTTATTTTTGCTTTCAGCCTGTTCTCATCCGCTTTAATGTTATTTTTCTTTGCTTCTTGCAGAATAAGGCGGTCTTCAATCAACTTTTCTATCATGTCAGGCCTCATAGATTGAAGCTTCTCTTCAAGCTGTTTGCCCTTAAATTCTCCGGATAACTGTACGCGCGTAAAAGTAATAAAATCATTTAAGTCTTTGTAAGTAATAATATCATCATTAACGATAGCGATAATTTTCTCTTGAGCAAGCAACGGAGTTAAAAATCCAAATATCAAAATGCAAAATGACAATCCAAGATTTAAAATTTTTGAATTTTTATTTGTAATTTTGATTTTTGATTTTTGATTTTTGATTTTAATCAATGGAAGTATCCTCCCTTCTTAAAATTGCTAACTGCTTCTCTCAATAACCTGCAATACAAATCAAATCCTACAGCGGCAATAAATCCGTGCTGTTGTTCACCCAGTAGATTGCCCGCGCCTCTTAACTCTAAATCTTCCATAGCAATTTTAAAACCTGAGCCCAGCGCGGAGTGTTCCTGGATCGCTTCAAGCCGTTTTTGCGCCGGATTTTCTAATGCCTCGTGTTTAGGCATCATAAAATACGCGTAAGCAGGTTTATTTAATCTGCCGACTCTGCCGCGTAACTGGTGAAGGTCGGCTAATCCAAATCTATGCGCGTTATTTACAATTATCGTATTGGCATTAGGTATATCTATGCCTGATTGGATAATCATAGTGCAAACTAAGCAATCAATTTCACCTTTTAAAAATTTACGCATTACCGCCTCTAACAACTTAGGCCTCATTTGTCCATGAGCAAAAGTTATTGAAATCTCTGTTGGCAGAATCCGGGTAAGCCTGTTCTTAATTTTTTCTATGTCTTTAACCCGGTTATGCAGAAAGAAAACCTGTCCTCTTCTATTTTTTTCTTTAAGGATAGCCTGCCGGATTAAATCTTCATCATATTCTACCACAATGGTTTTTATTGGCAATCTATTTTCAGGCGGGGTATTGATTATTGAAAGGTCTTTCGCGTTCATTAAGCTCATATATAGGGTGCGCGGGATAGGCGTCGCGGTTAAGGTTAAGACATCGCAGGCAAGCCTTAGAGATTTTAGTTTTTCTTTATGTTTCACCCCAAAGCGCTGCTCTTCATCTATAATTACAAGGCCTAAGTCTTTGAATTTTATGTCAGATGACAAGAGCCGGTGTGTCCCGATGACAATATCAACGGTTCCCTGCCCAAGGCCTTTTATGGTTTCTTTTTGTTGACGCGTGGTTTTAAATCTTGAAAGCATTTGAATGCTAATAGGAAAATTTTGAATCCTAAACAAAAAATTTTGATAGTGCTGTTCTGCTAAAATTGTTGTAGGTACAAGAAAAGCTACCTGTTTATTATTTGTGACTGCTTTGAACGCGGCGCGCATAGCAACTTCTGTTTTTCCGTATCCGACGTCGCCGCAAAGAAGCCTGTCCATTGGTTTTATTGATTCCATATCTCTTTTTACTTCAAGTTCTGCCTTGAGCTGGTCAGGGGTTTCTTCAAAAGGGAAAGATTCTTCAAATTGTTTTTGCCAATCGGTATCAGTATGGCAGGAAAACCCTTCTGCCGAAAGACGCATTGCCTGTAAAGATAAAAGGTCTAAGGCTAACTTTTGCACTCCGCGTTTTACTTTTTCTTTAGCTTTAAGCCATTTTTTTGTGCCTAGTTTATGAAGCCTTGGTTGTTTTGTTTGGAAGGCAATATACTTTTGTACCAGATTCATTTCTTCAATCGGGACATAAAGCTTTTCCTGAAGGTCATATTCAATAACTAAATGATCTTTATATTTATCAAGGATTTTTATTTTTTCTAGGCCTAAAAATTTTCCTATACCATATTGATTGTGGACAACGTGGTCTCCTGTTTTTAAATCTACGAGATTGTCCAAAGGAAATTCTTCGCTAAAAGATGACGGCTTGCGGCTTTGGCTATCGGAAGCCAAACCATAGCCTTGTGGCTTTAATGGGTGAGATTTTTTTATGGGAAGGATAATAACCATACTGTGTTCCCAGACAGGTTCGCCGGTTAGATGGTTAAAGGTTTTGATCGAAGCTATTTTGTTAAAGTCTAACTCAATGCGTATCGGTAGTTCAAAGGAAAAGGGAAATATATCAATAATCCCGCCCCGGCAGGAAAAATCACCTTCTTCAGACACCCTCTCCTGTCTCTTGTATCCAAATTCAACAAGAATGGATAAGATATCCTCAAGGTTAATAGCTAACGTAGTATATAGTTTTAAGGAGTTAAACAAGGTAACCGCCAAATCGCAAAATTATTATGTGCCCCAGAGGGTAAAATATTATGTCGCAACAATTACAGTTGATTATAATCAAAAAAATAAGTTTCGCAACGAAAGTTCTTAAACCCGTTAAGTTCAAGTTGCTAATGCAAAAAGAGCTTAGTTTATAATAAG
>CAKKQB010000025.1 GCA_919901915.1 Omnitrophica bacterium GWA2_41_15 | reverse complement strand
CCGGCAGTGGTACAGGTTAAATTGTTAAAGGTAGTTGAGCCAGAGATGGTTGAAGAAGTGGTGTCGTCAAAGATAACTGCCCCAGATGAATGAGTAAATGTTCCGGAATTACTCCAATCACCGCTCACAGTAATGGTTGTAGGCGCTTTTAAAGTTCCAGAGGTTATAGTTAAATTGCCATTGATATCCCAAGCGCCGGTCCGGGAAGAATTATTTATTGTTCCGGCAGTTAAAGTAAGGTTACCCGCAGTAATATTATAATTATCTGCGCTAGGATCAAGATCACTTGAAGCATTCTGGGTTAAGGTTCCATCAACATCCAAAGCACTGCCTAAAGTTAGAGCGCCTGTTCCAGTATGAATAATATTCTGGAAATCGTGGTTATCATCTGTCCCGCCGGAGGTTAATATTTGAGCGGCTCCGTTAAATGTTGCGGTGCCAGTAGAGATAAATGTACCGTTAGCGGTATTCGTAAAATTCCCAGAAAGCGCGAAATCAAACGCACCCGCATTAAATGTAGAAGCCACACTGCTTACCCCGATTGAAATCCCGTCAAATACGCAAGCACTGTTGCCTAAAACGATTGTATCCCCTGCCTGATCTAATAAAACATCCGGATCATAATCAATACTCGTTAAAGTTACTGATTTGGTATTATAATTTATATCCGTACCGGTAAATATCTTAACCCCTGAACCGATAATGGAAACCGTATAAGCGCTATTCTCTATGGTTACTGTTCCGCTGTTGGTTAAAGTGCTTGCTATGGTTAACGCGCTTGCGGCGCTTGTCCCGTCTAAGTTTAGAGTCGCGCCGCTATTAATTGTGGTTGTTCCGGTTACAGTTAAATTTTTAGAGTTAGTGTCAAATGTTCCGGCAATAATTAAGGTTCCTGCTACAGATAAGTTGCTGGTGGATATATTTACTGAAGCACCGCTATTTATTTGCAGGTTACCAACAGGAACTGAAGCATTTATTATCTTCGCGCCGGTCATGGACAGGGTATTATTTGTAGGACTGCTAAATGTCCCTGATATAACTACATCTCCAGATGAGGTAACTGTATTTACTCCGCTATTGGTATAAGTCCCGCTTGATGTAAAATCTCCGCAAGACAGACTGCCTGAAGAAACAGTTGTTGAGCTGTTAGTAAAGCTATTTGCCCCCG
>CAKKQB010000024.1 GCA_919901915.1 Omnitrophica bacterium GWA2_41_15 | reverse complement strand
ACTTATACTGATTTTTTGGATCAGGGGGGTAAGAATCTATTGACCAATCCCTATTTTTTGAAAATTTTTTGAAAATTAATAGAGACGAGGCATTGCCTCGTCTCTATTAATATTTGACTTCTACCAAACACAATCCTCTTGCGGGGGCTGTTGGCCCGGCAAGGGTTCTATCGCGCGAATATAATATTTTTTTTATACTTCCCTGGCTAATTTTACCCCTTCCTATCTCAATAAGCGTACCCACAATATTTCTTACCATATTATACAGAAATCCGTTTGCCTCTATATCAATTACCAATAGCGGATAGCGGATAGCGCCTGCCTGCCGGCAAGGCAGGGATAGCGGATAGCAAATTTTTCTTATAGATATCTTTTTTATCGTTCTTATTGTATCTTTTACACCGCTTTTAGAAGCACAAAAAGACCTAAAATCGTGTTTACCTAATAAATAACGCGCTTGCTTGCGCATCAGATTAATATCTAAAGAGTACGGATAAAAATAAACCACATTCCTTAAAATTGCAGACCGTGATGGCAAATTTAATATAGTGTAACGATACACCTTTGATTTAGCAGAGAACCTGCTGTGGAAATCCAAAGACCTCTCTTCAACTTTATTTATGCTGATATCTTCCGGCAGGAGAGCGTTTAAACCATTTTGTAACTTTTCTAAAGCTATGCTGGAATCTGTCTTAAAATTTGCTACCTGCGCAAGGGCGTGAACCCCCGCATCGGTTCTTCCTGAACCAATTACTTTAATTTTTTCCTGCAGAATCTTACTAAGGATTTTTTCTAATGTTTCTTGGATCGATATACGATATACGATATACGATGTACAGCTTTGAATCTGCCAGCCGCAATAATTCGTCCCATCGTATTCTATTTCAAGCTTGATATTACGCATTCAGCAATCTGGACAGCGTTAGTCGCGGCGCCTTTACGCAGATTATCCGCTACAACCCATAGCCAAAGGCCGTTTTTTACAAAAGGGTCTTTTCTGATACGACCGACGAAGACTTCGTCTTTTCCTTCTATATCTTTAGGCATAGGGTAAAGATTGCTTTTTGGTTCATCTATTACAATTATACCCGACGACTTAGAAAGAATATCTCTTACTTTATCCGGTTCAATAGGCTTTATAGTCTCAAGATACACTGACTCTGAATGACAAGTCCTCACAGGCACCCTTACTGTTGTCGCGGAAACCTTAATTTTATCATCATGCATAATCTTATGGGTTTCGTGAACTAATTTCCATTCCTCATTAGTATAATCATGCTCCGCGAAGCCGCCGATATGGGGAAAAACATTATAGGCCAACTGTTGAGGCAAGGCTTTATTTTCCACATTTACGCGCACATTTTGATATCCAGCTGAAGCAATCAGAGAATTCTCCTGCATTAACTGCTCAACCGCTGATCTACCTGCGCCTGAAGATGCCTGCAGGGTAGTCACAATTACTCTTTTTATGCCTACTTTTTTATAGATTGGCCATAAAGCCGCGACCATCTGTATAGTTGAACAGTTCGGATTAGCAATAATACCTTCGTGTCTCTTAATATCTTTCGCGTTTACTTCAGGAACCACCAAGGGCACTTTCGGATCCATCCTAAAATCCGCGCCATTATCAATTACTACTGCGCCTCTTTTTACCGCTTCAGGAGCATAAATTATTGCGGCCCCTTTTTCTCCTTCGGTTCCAGCAAAAAGAGCAATATCTATGCCGTCAAAACCTTCCGGAGAAATCGCGCTTACCGCGTATTTCTGATCGTCAACCTCAATAGCCCTGGCGGAACGCGCGAAAACTTTTAAATCTCCAATGGGAAAATTTCGCTGTCTTAAAACCCGCAGCATCTCAATTCCTACCGCGCCTACACCAATTACAGCAACATTATATTTTTTCATAGTATACATAATAAATATATGCAGCGCATAATAAAAACTCTTTATTTGCTTTTACCTATCCGCTACCCGCTATACGCTCTACGCTATCATAAATTTTCCACTACCAAATCTCCTACTTCAGTTGTGGAATATCCCATCTTTCCCGCGGCAAGAGATTTTAATTTTGTATTCACTATTTTTATAACCGCCCCTTCCACGGCTTTTCCGGCTTTTACCTCGCCTAAATTCTCTAATAACATCCCCATGGCGCAAATTGCGGCCAGAGGGTTAATTACATTCTTACCTGTATATTTAGGCGCGCTTCCGCCAATGGGTTCAAACATTGACACGCCTTGCGGATTAATATTGCCTCCGGCGGCAATACCCATACCGCCCTGAATCATCGCGCCTAAATCAGTAATAATATCTCCAAACATATTATCCGTAACAATCACATCAAACCACTCCGGATTCTTCACAAACCACATACAAGTGGCGTCCACATGCGCGTAATCCGTAGTAATATCAGAATATTCTTTAGCAACCTCGTTAAAGGTTCTCTCCCATAAATCCCAGGCATAAGTCAAAACATTGGTCTTGCCGCAGAGAGTAAGCTTTTTTCTTTTATTACGCTTACGGGTATATTCAAAGGCATAGCGAATACAGCGCTCTACGCCTTTACGCGTATTATAAGAAATCTGAATAGCCACTTCATCCAAACTAGCCTTATCTTTAAACTCACCCATACCTTTATATAGCCCTTCAGAATTCTCCCTGACTACTACAAAATCAATATCCTCGGGTTTCTTATCTTTTAAAGGACAAAATTCAGGATTATAAAGCTTTACCGGCCTAAGATTTATATATTGGTCTAAAGAAAATCTTAGTTTTAAAAGAACGCCCGTTTCTAATATACCCGGCTTTACCCCGGGATGCCCGATTGCCCCCAGATAAATCGCCGAATATTTATTTAACTCATCGATATCAGAAGCTTCTAATGTCTTACCTGTCTTTAAGAAACGCTCGCCGCCAAAATCAAAAACTTTAGTTTCGTATTGAAATTTATATTTTTGAGAAATTACTTCCAGTACCTTCAATCCTTCTCTAATTACCTCCGGTCCTGTTCCGTCTCCGGGAATTACTGCTATTTTATACATTTGATCTCCTTTTTCAGCTGATAGCCGATAGCTGATTCTTTATATAATTCATCAGCCCTCCCTTGCTTACCAACTCCTGAAGAAACTCGGGGAACGGCTGTGTTTTATAGGTTTGATCTTTGGTAATATTTTTGATAACTCCTTCTGCCAAGTCTATCTCCAATTCGTCACCGTCGCTAATCTGGCCTACTTCTAAAGACTCTAAGAACGGCAGGCCGATGTTAATAGCGTTGCGATAAAATATGGCCGCGAAACTTGGCGCGATCACCGCGGCAATACCGCAACCCTTTATTGCCAGAGGCGCGTGTTCTCTTGATGAGCCGCAGCCGAAATTTTTTCCGGCAACAATAATATCGCCAAGTTGGACATTCTTAACAAAATCCGGCTTAATCGCTTCCATGCAATGACTGCCTAATTCCCCAGCATCAGTGGAAACCAGATATTTTGCCGAAATAATATCATCGGTGTTAATATCATTTCCAAATTTATGAACTTTACCTTTAATGATCATAACTGATAGCTGATAGCTGATGGGGCTGTTGCGAAATGCTCTTTTTCGTCATTCCGGCGAAAGCCGGAATCTAGAACTCTTTGATTCCAATAAACTTATGGATACCGGCGACCGAGGGCGACCGAGGGCGACCGAGGGCAGAATTGCCCGAGGAAGTGCCGAGCCTAACTGGGCGAGGCCGAAATGCCCGAAGAAGTGTCAGAGCCCAACTGGACTCGACCTTTCGCCGGTATGACGATTTTAATGTATTTCGCAACAATCCCCTGATCGCTGCTAGCTGATAGCTGATAGCTAGCACTAAACGCTCTACGCTATATCTCCTCTGGATGCGTAATTCTTCCGGTGATTGCTGAAGCCGCTGCTACTGCCGGATTACTTAAATAAACGAAACTCTTAGGACTGCCCATCCTGCCAATAAAATTCCTGTTTGTAGTTGCCAAACAAACCTCTCCTTCAGTCAAGACGCCCATATGGCCGCCTAAACAAGGGCCGCAGGTTGGCGTAGAAAATATTCCTCCTGCTTTTACAAATATCTCTGCCAAGCCTTCCCTTACTGCCTCTAAATAAATCTTTTGAGTGGCTGGAATTACAATTAAACGTAAGCCCAATTTAATCTTTTTACCTTTTAAAATCTTGGCGGCCGCGCGTAAATCTGAAATCCTGCCGTTAGTACAAGAGCCGATAACTACCTGATCAAGCAAAATATCCTTTAATTCTCCTACCGGCTTAACATTGCTCGGTAAATGAGGACATGCCACCTGTGGCTCTAATTTAGAAATATCCCATTCATAAACTTTGGCGTAATTGGCATCAGGATCGGATTTTAGGTTTTTCCAAATTTTCGTTTTCGCGCTCCAGGCTTTTTTATTAGTATTTTTTACATAATCTAAAGTAATCTCGTCAGGTTCAATCAGCCCCGCGCGAGCTCCGGCCTCAATAGCCATATTAGACATGGAAAATCGACTATCCATATCTAATTTACGAATAACCGGGCCAGTAAATTCCATCGCGCAATACAACGCGCCATCAACTCCAATCTGGCCAATAGTAAAAAGCATGAGGTCTTTCCCGCTAACCCATTTGCTAAGCTTACCTTTATAAATAAACTTTAAATTCCGCGGAACCTTAAACCAGCCTTTACCATCGGCGAACGCGCGGGCTAAATCAGTAGAACCAACTCCGCTAGAATACGCGCCTAAAGCGCCATAAGTACAAGTATGCGAATCCGCGCCAAACACCAACATTCCCGGATAAACCAGCCCTTTCTCCGGAAGCAAAGCGTGTTCAATGCCCATACAGCCAATCTCAAAATAATTTTTCAGTTTTTGTTCCGCGGCAAAGTTAGCCAAAACTTTAGCTTGATTGGCACTGCGCAAATCTTTGGCAGGAGTAAAATGATCAGGGACTAAAACAACTTTATCACAATCAAAAACTTTAGTAAAACCGGCTTTCTTAAATTCCTCAATCGCTAGTGGAGCGGTAATATCATTTCCCAAGTATAAATCAAGCTTAGCCTCAATAAATTCACCGGGCTTAATATCTTTCTTATTAGTATGCGCTAATAGAATTTTTTCCGCGATTGTATGACTCATTAGCGTATAGCGGATAGCGTATAGCGGATAGAAAAAACCTATACGCTATACGCTATCCCTTAAATTTCTTTACAACAAGCGTAGCGTTATGGCCGCCAAATCCTAAAGAATTAGACACGCAAACGTTAATATCCACCTTGCGCGCGATATTTGGCACGTAATCAAGGTCGCACTCAGGATCGGGGTATTCGTAATTTATAGTAGGAGGAGCGATACTATCCTTGATAGCCAAGCAACAGGCAATAAATTCTACGCCGCCGGCAGCTCCTAAAAGATGCCCGGTCATAGATTTAGTAGACGAAACAAAAACTTTTTTAGCATGGGCGCCTAAAGCCTTTTTTATAGCCATCGTCTCAATTTTATCATTCAACTTAGTGGAAGTTCCATGCGCGTTAATGTAATCCACATCTTCAGGATTAATCCCGGCATCTTTTATAGCCTGCGTCATCGCGTATGCCGCGCCCTCTCCGCTGGGATCAGGGGCAGTAATATGATAGGCATCACAAGACATACCATAACCGCATAACTCCGCATATATATGCGCTTTTCGTTTTTTAGCATGTTCTAAACTTTCTAAAACGACTAAACCGCAACCTTCTCCTATTACAAAACCATCACGCTCAAGGTCAAATGGACGGCTGGCTTTCTCCGGGGCATCATTTCTGGTTGAAAGCGCTCTTAAGGCACAAAATCCTCCCACACCCGTAGCCACTATACAGCTTTCGCTTCCACCGCAAATCATTACGTCCGCATCGCCGTGCTCAATAATCCTAAAAGCGTCACCTATGGCATGACTGCCTGAAGCGCAAGCGGTAGCTACGCAGGAATTAGGGCCTTTTAACCCAAAAGCAATTGCCACATGACCAGCAGCTTCATTAACAATTAACATGGGAATCAGAAACGGAGATAATCTGGATGGCCCTTTATTCAAATAAATTTCAGTCTGTTCTTCTATAGTTTTTAGCCCGCCTATACCCGAGCCAATTAAAGCGCCAATTCTATAAGCCTCTTCTTTTTCTAAATCTAAACCAGCGTCAGTTATTGCCTGCTTTGCCGAAGCAATCGCATACTGCACAAATTTCTCTAAACGCCTGGCATCTTTAATCGATATTCCATATAAAGCAGAATCAAAACCTTTGACTTCAGCGGCAATACGCGAATCAAAACCTGAAGTATCAAAAGAGGTATTCATGCCTACGCCGCTTTTTCCATTTTTCAAAGCATCCCAAAAAGCAGGAATATCATTCCCTATCGGAGATATTACCCCTAAACCCGTAACTACTACCCTGTTTTTTTGCATATAAATTTACCCCGCCCTTTTTAATAGGAAACAGGCGTGCCTGTTCTCCGCTTAAAAAGGTGCGGGGTATGATAAAGCTGCAATTTATATTAAAATAATTTATTTTGTAGCTTTACTTTCGACATACTTGATAGCGTCACCGACAGTAGCGATCTTTTCCGCATCCTCATCAGGTATCTCAACGCCAAATTCCTCTTCTAGAGCCATAACCAACTCTACGGTATCTAATGAATCCGCGCCTAAATCATCAACAAATGATGCTTCAGGAACAACCTCTTCCGGTTTTACGCCTAATTGTTCTGCAATTATAGACTTAACTTTCTCTTGTACTGCCATTATTCATCCTCCTCGTATAATAATGTTTATCCTTTTCTTTCCGCGGCCTCTTGCGGTTACGCCATCACCATTCCGCCATCAACTACAATAGTTTGTCCAGTAATATAGCTTGAACCCTCGCCTGCCAAAAATAAACACACAGAAGAAATATCCTCTGAGCTGCCAAATTTATTTAATGGAATAGCCTCCTTCATCTTTTCTTTCAACTCATCCGAAAGCTTAGCTGTCATCTCGGTTTGAATAAACCCCGGCGCCACAGCATTTACGTTTATATTACGCGAAGCAAGCTCCTTCGCGGCTGTTTTTGTAAGAGCAATTATCCCTGCTTTTGACGCGGAATAATTTGCCTGCCCCGGATTTCCGGTTATGCCAATGATAGAAGCGATATTAATAATCCGGCCGCTTCTCTGTTTTATCATTGACCTAGCCACAGCTCTAATGCAATTAAAGGTACCCTTTAAATTTACATTTATAACCGCATCCCACTCTAATTGACTCATTCTAAGAAGCAAATTGTCCTTAGTGATACCGGCATTGTTAACTAATATATCAACCTTTCCTAATTTGTCAAGAATTTTATTAAGCCCTTCCTCTACTTTCGCGTAATCCGTAACATCCATCTCTAAAGCTAAAGATTTCCTGCCCAATAGCTCAATCTCCTTGGCTGTCTTTTCTGCCTCCTGAAGATTTACATCCGCGACTACGATATCCGCTCCTTCGCGGGCAAAACCCAAAGCAATAGCCCTGCCAATACCCCTTGCTCCGCCTGTTATTAAAGCAACCTTATTATCAAAATTCATCTTTGCCTCACTCCATTATTTAGCGTAGAGCGTATAGCGTAGAGCGTATAGCGTAGAGCGTATAGGAAAACTCTACGCTACCCGCTATACGTTATTCACTGTCCGCTGTAAAATATCTTCTTTCTTTTCTATATTAATCACCTGCGCGCTCGGCTCAATCCGGCGCATAAGCCCTTTTAAAACCTTGCCCGGACCAAATTCAATGAAATTATTTATGCCTTCGGATAATAAAAATTTCATTGAATCCTCCCACCTTACCGAACAGCGCATCTGATAAACCAAGTTCTCCTGAATCTGCGTAATTCTATATTGCGGCAGAGCAGTATAATTACTCACCACCGGCACTTGCGGAGGCAACATTAACAATTTCTCTAAAAACGCCTTCAAATCTACTGAAGCTTCAAACATTAAAGAAGAATGAAAACCGCCGCTAACCTCTAAATCAATAACGCGCTTCGCGCCTGCCTCTAAGCATAAATTCTTTGCCTTATCTACTGCCTCTGTTTTACCCGTAATCACAATCTGACAAGGGCAATTCAAATTAGCTACTTGGGCGCCGCTTTGTAAACAAATATTTTTTATTTTCTCTACCGACAAATCCAAAATCGCCGCCATCTTTCCCGGATACCTAAATGAAGCCTCTTCCATCAACTCCGCTCTTTTTCTTATTAATCTCAAACCATCTTCAAAGGAAAGGCTACCCGCGGCAATCAAGGCAGAATATTCACCTAAGCTCAACCCCGCCATATAGCTGTCAGCTGACAGCTGACAGCTGACAGCTGATTTAAATGCCTCGTAGGCTGCTATGGTTGTTGTCAAAATTGCCGGTTGAGAAATAACTGTAGATTTCAACCTCTCGGCAGGCCCTTGGAAACAAAGGTCAGAAAGAGAAAAACCCAAAACCTTATCCGCCTTATCAAAGATCGCTTTACTTTCAGGAAAAGATTCATACAAATCTTTCCCCATACCCACGTACTGTGAACCCTGACCAGCAAAAAGATAAGCAATTTTATCCATTTTTTACCATTTAATCACGCAAGCGCCCCAAACCAACCCCGCGCCAAAGGTATCCAAAAGAATAATATCACCTCTTTTTACTCTTCCTTCATTTACCGCCTCACATAACGCGACAGCAGTAGAAGCGGAAGACATATTTCCATATCTCTCAATATTTAAATAAACCTTTTCCATAGAAAGGCCTAATTTCTTAGCCATTGTCATTATTATACGCAAATTTGCCTGATGAGGAATTACTAAATCTACATCTTTGCATTCCAGGCCCGCGTTCTTTAAAACAGTTTGTGCCGCATGGCTCATAGTTGTAACTGCTATTTTAAATAATTCATTGCCTTGCATTTTTATATAATGCAGGCGATTATCTACTGTCTCATGACTGGCAGGATGTCTTGAACCGCCAGCAGAAATCTTTAATAAATCTGCTTTTGAACCATCGGAGCCCAAATAAATTGAAAGAATACCGCCGGATTTTACCTCTGATAAAACCACAGCGCCCGCGCCATCGCCAAATAAAACACAGGTATTTCTATCCTTCCAGTCAGTTACGCCGGATAAAACCTCAGCGCCCACCACCAAAGCGTTTTTATACGCGCCAGAGGTAATAAACTGCTGAGCGATTGATATAGCATAAACAAAACCAGCGCAGGCAGCGGAAACATCAAAACAAACCGCATTTTTGGCGCCTATTGAATTTTGCAAAAAGCAGGCCGCTGAAGGAAAAGACATATCAGGAGTAACTGTGGCCACAATGATTAAATCAATATCAACGGGTTCCAAGCACGCATTTTCTAAGGCCATTTTAGCGGCTCCCGCGGCTAAATCAGAAGTAGCCTCATTCTTAGCAACAAGCCTGCGTTCTTTTATCCCTGTACGGGTAATAATCCACTCATCGGAAGTATCCACCATCTTCGCCAAATCCGCGTTAGTTAAAACTTTTTTTGGCAAACACTTCCCAACCCCAATTATCCCTACTTTTTTCATCTTTATTAATTAAACATTCTCGTAGGGGACAGGCATGCCTGTCCCCTACAAAGGTTCTTTACTAAGATTTAATGCCTGAATAATCTTCTGATTAACCTGATTCTTTACTTCCTCGCCAGCTACACGAATAGCATTTTTGATTGCACGGCTATTCGAACGGCCATGACCGATAATCACTACACCGTTTACCCCTAATAAAGGAGCGCCTCCATATTCAGCATAATCAAGCTCTTTTTTAAATTTAATGAATGTCTTTTTTAGTAAAAGTATACCTATTTTCCCTAAAAGGCCTGTTTTTAAAAGATGTCGTTTTAAAAATATCTGGATTGCCTCTGCTGTCCCTTCAGTAACTTTTAACGCCACGTTGCCTATAAACCCGTCACAGATAATCACATCGCACTTACCGGAAAAAAGTGCCTTCCCCTCAATATTACCGATGAAATTAAGCCTGCTCTTTGAAAGCAATTCATATGTTTCTTTAACAAAATCCGTTCCTTTTGTTTCCTCTTCACCCACATTTAAAAGCCCCACAACCGGATTCGGCTTATTAAATATGCTCTCTAAATAAGCGCTACCCATAATACCATATTGCAATAAATGCAAGGGCTTCGCGTCAATATTGGCGCCCACATCAACAATTAAAGATATACCTTTCAATGTAGGCGTAACAATAGCTATGCCCGGCCTTTCAACACCAGGTAATAGCCTTAAATCTAAAGTTGCCGCGCAAACAACCGCGCCGGTATTGCCTGCGCTAAAAAAAGCATCGGCTTTACCATCCTTAATCAAGTTCATACCGACAACAATTGAAGAGCCTCTTTTCCTGCGCACACTTGTCGCTGGAGACTCACACATTTCAATTACTTCATCGGCCTGCACTATCGATATTTTATCGCCAAAATACCTAGACTTGGAAAGAGAGGACTTAATCTTACTCTCGTCTCCCACAAGAATAATTTCATAATTATACTCTTCTACCGCATCTACCGCGCCTTCAACTACCACCCCAGGCGCATGATCACCACCCATCGCATCAACAACTATTTTCATATTTTTAACACAAATAAACACGGATTTCCACAAATATCCGTGTCTATTTCTCCGTGTCTATCCGTGTCTATCCGTGTCTATCCGTGTTTATTTTTTCTTCTTTTTCTCTTTCACCTTAATCTCAACAACCTGCCTGCCATCGTAATACCCGCAAACAACGCATACCCGATGAGGTAATTTTAATTGTTTACACTGCGGACAAGGCAAAAGATTAAGGGCCTTAACCTTCCAATGCGTACGACGCTGTTTACCGCGCGTTTTAGAATGTCTTCTTTTAGGTAATGGCACTTATTTGCTCCTTTCTATGCGCCTACACACTCGCAATCTCCCTCATTTAGATTTTTGCCGCATTTAAAGCACAATCCCTTACAATCTGTTTTGCATAAAGGATTTATGGGATAATCAAGAATTATCTCATCTCTTATGTCGGGGGCTAAATCTATTATGGACTCTGATTTATTAACCGAATAGCTTAGCTGAAACTCTTTTTTAAAATTAATTTCAAATTCATCAAGACAACGGCTGCAATTACCATGGATAGACGCATCCACAATTAATTTCGCGATAACAAAACCGGTAACCTTAACAATATCCGCTTTTATTCTAAGCGGGGCGCGAAATTTTATTAAATCAGTCTCTACGCCTAACTCCGAAGAGCCTGCTTCTGTTTGAAAGCTTAAACCTTCAGCTGGTATCTTGTTTGTATCTACCTTTACCCAGCTAAATTCTCCTTCTACTCTCACTACTTTTGGGTTCGCAAAGCTTCGCGCAATTTCAACTTTAGCTCTTTTTCAACAAAACCCGGCACAAAAGCCGACAAATCCGCGCCTAAACTTGCCGCTTCCTTTAAAAGTTTCGAAGAAAGATAGCTGTAAGATTCCTGGGGCATAAGAAAAATTGTTTCAATATTAGGGGCGATCTTCCTATTAGTCAAAGCCATCTGAAATTCATACTCAAAATCAGAAACCATACGCATACCTCTGATCAAGACTTTTGCCTTACGTTTGGCCGCGAAATCTACGACTAAATTGTCAAAATCACAAACCGTAACCCCCTCGAAATCAACAACCACCTTACTAAGCATTTCAACTCTTTCTTTTACGCTAAAGAGTGGTTTTTTATAAGGATTATGCGCCACAGCCACAATGACTTCAGAGAATATCTCTCGCGCCCTCTTAACAAGGTCAATATGGCCGTAAGTTACGGGATCAAACGTTCCCGGATAAATGGCTATTTGATGCATATTTATTTAGCGTTTAGCGTATAGTTTTTCTATCCGCTATCCGCTATACGCTCCACGCTATCTTTTGCTATTGTTACCTTCCTATAAAACGAAAGAACAGTATCTCCGTACTTCTTCTGCTTAAATAATACTAAATCTCCCGCCGCTTCCGGAAGATTGTCTTTTCCAAAATGCTGAACCAAAATTAAACCATTGGGCGCTAATATATCATAGCTAACAAGCGTTTGCAAGGTTTTTTTTGATATCTCCTGATAATAAGGCGGATCCAGAAAAATAATATCGAACTTCCTTTGAGCCCTGAATAATATCTGAATTGCCCCTTGCGCCTCCTGCGGATACAAATTGCATGCCCCAAGCGCCAATGGCTCAACTTTACTCAAGGCCAATGACTCTATATTCTTTTTAATAACCAACAAACAATCACGGTTACACTCTACCAAAGTCAAATCTTTAACACCCCGCGATAAAGCCTCAAAACCTACAGCGCCTGAACCAGCGAACAACTCCAAAAAAGATAAACCTTCTATATCGCCCAAAATATCAAAGACCGCTTTCCTTACTTTCTCCTGCGTAGGCCGTATGCCTTTAGGCATTTCAATTATTCTACCTCGATATTTACCAGTAGTTATGCGCATATCCCGTATCTCGTCATTCGTATCTCGTATTTCATAAACCCCGTTAGAGATAGTCCCGACGCATCATCGGAACGTAAATTAGTTTTAACCCAAACCGCGTACAAGAAAAATAAACCGCAACGCACAGCAAAAAATTTCGCGCGCAAACAAGAACTTTCGTTATCCTATTAATTATCAAGTAGCTACAACAATTACTTTCACATTATTTACGGTATATATTCGGTAAATATATTCTTCTGTCATTCCAACAACATCCCTCGTCATTCCGGTGAAAACCGGAATCCAGAATCCGGGAGCGCGAAAATTACTGGACCCCGACTTTCGTCGGGGTGACGCATGGACCCCGACTTTCGTCGGGGTGACAACCCGTTGAGATGACAACCTGTCGGGGTAACGCGCTTCGCCCTTAGTCAGTTACCTTGATAATTAATATTATTTTCACTCATATCATTCGTCGAACGCGCGTGTTTACCGAATATTTACTATTTACGGATGAGCCTTTTAAAGTCTGCGTGCAAAATTCGGAATAACCCAACAGGATCGCCTTTTTGATACAAGTTTTATAAAAGATTCGCCAGCTCTTCAATACTGATCTCTGCATCGCGAATTAACTTCCGTAGCAATCCTTTACCGAGTGTTTTAGAGGCTGTGTCAGAGGCAGTTCCAATGCGGGTTTGGAAAGGGTCTTCAAATTACGCAAATACTAAGCGGCCTTTTGGTTGAGGAATAAAACGGCCTAATTCTTTAGCAGTATCAATCCATTCTTTGATTACTACTTCCGCATTGGCCAGGGCTTCTTGATATGTTGCCCCATCTGCCATACAACCGGACAGTTCCGGAACTTCCGCTACAAATGCTTTATCTTCAGCACTCCAATAAATAATTACTTCATAATGAACCATTTTGGCCTCCAAACTTATATTTTATAATTACCGCTCGCACCTGTTTAATTTGATAAGGCTTGGCTTTTCCGGCCTTGGATTGTATATTTAAAATTCTTCAACTCCCTTCATAGTAAAGATATAATGACTACCGCGAATTCTTTCCTTAAATCCTAATTTCTTTAATAATTGGCATAATTCTTTAAAATGAATGTTCGCATCGGATGCGCCATGCAAGATTTTCTCCAAAATCTTATAATATCCAACCATAATTAAAGTTTACCATACCCGATAGAACTCGTCAAGATTTAACTTTTTTGCCTCTTTTAGGTCTCTCTTAGAATACTTCACCTTATTACTTACCAGCGAAAATTCCGCTCCTTTCAAGAAGTTTTAGGTAACTTAGCGCCTTAAAATCAAGGAAGCGGTTTAGATGTAATTCCAAGAGGACTTGTTTAAAGAGTTTTTTATTTTGGATTGTTTCTGGCTTGACGATTTTATCCCGCAGATAGCCTATTACTTCATAGGCGCGCAATAAGCTTAAAGGGTTTAAACCTTGTTTCAGAGCTTTAGCGGCAAGGAAAATTTTATAATCCGCAATGTTAAGATTTGAAACGAATTTTTCATCTTTAAGAGTAAGATTGATTTGAGAGAGGTCAATGCCGCCTTGTTCGTCGTCGTTCATGAAGCGTGAAACGTGAAGCGCCTCTATCGCCGGAGAGGCGGATTTCTTTTTTGCCAACGCGGATGAAACAACTAATGACCGCATCAATGAATTTCTTTCCCTTATATTCCCTTCTAACTCTATTTCTTCTAGACTGTCTTTCCTTTTCGCTCTATAATCCTTTTCTCCTTGATTAATTATCTCTTCTTTATCTCTCTCAAATATCTCTTTTACATCAAAACAATTGGTTAAAACAGCGATATAAGCGCTTCTTACTTCTTCCTTTGTTATATTCCAATAACAGTAATTACTGAAGAAATCCCGGACAAATTCTTCCGGAGATTTCGTTTCCAAAATAAAAAACAGCTCTTTTTGAATTATTAAAAACTGTATTGTTTCTTCACTTAAGGGTATTCTTTTTTTACATGCTTCAAGAAACAACCTTTCAGAATCAAATCCACAATTAAAAACATCTTGAAAAAATAAAGACATTTTTTTCAATAACTGTTTCAAACTTATCAGAGTATAAAGGGAAGGATCATCATTTAATTGATCCAAGACAAATGAATCTATGGTTACTGGTAAAGGTTCTAGCCCTGCTTTTTCAATGATTTCTTTTTCTAATTCCCTAATAAAACCTTTCTCAGAATACTCTTTAAAGAACATCTCAATGATGTTTTTATCTGTTAAATCTAAAAACGAGACTATTTTTGCTCCCTTTTCTTTTATTTCAGCAAAGTTTCTTGCTTGGGCAATTGGATAGAGAAAATCTTCTGGATAAATTCCTTTCTGAACTGCTATTTTCATACATAATCCCAAAAAATCTCTCGCGCTAGAAGCTATCTCTAGAATCTCTTTATTTTTCGAATAAATTAAACGCTTAGAAACATCTAATTTCATAATATTTGTTTCATCCAAAATATACGCCAAGAGTTCATTCCTAAAATGCCAGAATGCCTCTTTATATTCCGGGCGGCTTTCTCGAATTTTTCTAAGAAACCCTGCCCTATCAAGAAAGTCCTGTATTATATGACAGAGTTCGTGTTTAATAACTGATGGCGATAGTTTATCTAAAATATTTTTCTTAATAATAAAAAAAGACGGACATCTTTCTGTGTCATTTGTTGACCAAAACTTACCGCCGAGTGTTTTTGGAATAAGCGCTATTTTGTCAGAATAAGCCCCCTCTACTTCCAGAATGGGTATTCCTGGATATGGCTCAATATAGATAATTTTATTTTTCGCCTCCAAAATATCTTCTTCAACAACTTTCTTAATTTCTATTTGATTTTTCCCGCGATATTCCGATATTTTACTCAAAAGATATTCTATTTCCTGCCCTCTATGCTGGTCTAATAATTTCTTATTTTTATTCGCCTCTTGCTTAAATCTCTTCCATCCTTCTTGATATAACTTCTTCAGATGCGGCGGAAGTTTATTTAAAAGGATATTTACCTTTTTTTCTTTTTCTGTTTCAGAAATATCTTCCAAAATAGTCTCAATGAGACCAGTATAAAATTCTCCATGGTCTTTAGCTAATTTCTTGAATGAAGAGGAAAGTTGCTCCTTTTGTTCCGCGATAAGATTAACCGTGGTTTCTAAAACCGTTTTTATTTCTTCGTTTATATTTGGTTTATTTACATCATTAAATGAACCGATCAAATTTTCCAACTCATTTAATTTATTGATTTTTCCTGAACGATCTAAATCATTACTAGAAATAATTTTATCTCCGATATAACTCATTATCCCCTCGGTAATTCCTTTAAATATTTCAAGCGGGGATATTTTACGATTATCTTCCAACAAATCCCGCGTAATAAAATCCTTAATCCGATGTATAAAGCCATTAAGCGATATCCATTCCAAAGATCCCAAATCAATAAGCTTAACATCTAGTTCTAGCGCGTTCACATCGCCGATACCAAAATTATCCTGATTAAGATCGCTGATAACAGGCCCATGTATTATTAAGCCTTGATCATCCGCCTTATGCCCTAAAAACCAAAATTTAACAATTGTTTTTACGGCATTACGATAAACCTCTTGCTTAATACCTAAAAGGGTATTGACAGGAAGTTGTGATAATTTGAAAGGCCTATATTCTCCTACTGAAAAACCGGCAACACTTGCTTCTAAAAATGCTTTATACTTCTCCCCATCAAGCAACTTGTCTTTTTCAAACAAATCTGCCACAGAAAGGTATTCAAAAACCTTGGGAGCGACATCATCTTTAAGGGAAAGCTTAAATCCCTCAATTTCGTCTCGGGCATCTTGATCAATATGGGAAAGGCTCTTCTTGGTGTTTATGTTTGTATGAAATTTAATAGATATGATTCTTGGGCTCCCATCCACTTTTAGATGAAGCGCTATGACATACTTAATTGCCCCTTTTCCTGAAAATTGGGCTTCTTTGATTTTTACATCTTGGCCTTCTTGGATACCAGCCAACTGAAAAACTTTACTTCTTATCTCTATGCTATTCAAAACTATTGCTAATAAAGAGGCATATTTTCGGTGGATGTTTATTAAGGGGATTCCATTTTTTGTCTGTGGCCAATCGTGTTTCTTGATATGAGCCATATCTTTAAAGATTTTTTTAAGATTGCCGTCTTCTTCTATTATTTTTTTGAATTGGCCAAGAGGTATAAATAAGAGCCTTGCCCCGTCTTTTCCTGCCTGTACAGTAGCTATGCGGGGTTGGTGAGATTTCAAAGAACAAATTTCGCCGATTATTTCACCAGCTAACAGTTCTAATTCTCTTTCTACTATCCACAAAGATCCTTCTACGATATAATAAACCCCATCAGGCACATCCCCTTGATTAAAAAGAATTTCTAAAGAGGAAAGTTGGTGCTCTATACCGTATTTTATAAATAACTCTCCAGTTATTCTCGCGGATTCAGCGGTAGCAATAAGATTGTTGTTTGGCGCGACAGTGGTAATAGTGGGTTGAAACCCGTTTCCTGAATTTAACACTGGAATAAAATTTTCATTGTCTGCCGCAATAGTTGTTACTTCAGAATTAGTTAGACATGAACCCGAAGAAATAACTTTAAGGGTCATATCTCCTGCTACTCCTGCATTCGCAGTACATACGATAGAACTTGCAGACAAATTAATTATTATCCCCCCGCTCCAATACATCCTCTTTAATCCAAATAGCGTATCTTGAAGTTTGTATTCGCCTTGTTGGTAGGATTTCAGGTATTCCTGCCAAATGGCTTGTTTTGACCAGGGGAGATTAGATTCTAAGCCGGCGGTTGTGCCGGAGTTGATGTAGGGGGCGTAAGGGTTAGCCGGTTCGGGTTTGCCGGTTAGCCTGTGTGCCGGTGAGCCGGTTTGCTGATGTGCCGGTGTGCCGGTTAACTGGTTCACTGGCTCACCGGTTAACCGGCTAACCTTTCTCTTAAACCACTCTGCTAAAATAAGCGAATAATAAACCTGGCGCAAAGGCGCGTAGCTCGGATCAGTGTTTATTTTTTCTGTGATTGCGGGAAGGATGATTTCTTTCATTAGTTGTTCGGAGATGTTTTGTATCTCGTTGTTCGTATCTCGTTGTTCGTATCTCGTATCTCGTATCTCGTATCTCGTATCTCGTATCTCGTATCTCGTAT
>CAKKQB010000023.1:15612-34565 GCA_919901915.1 Omnitrophica bacterium GWA2_41_15 | reverse complement strand
GGGCAGAATTGCCCGAGGAAGTGCCGCGCCTAACTGGGCGAGGCCGACCGAGGGCGAATGCCCGAGGAAGTGTCAGAGCCCAACTGGGCTCGACCAACAAACAGATTCCTCACTTCGTTCGGAATGACACAGTCAGGAATTAGAAGAAAACCGAAATGAAAAAAAATAATCTAAAAACAAAAGTAATTTCTTTATCAGTAATCGTTTCTTTCCTGTGTAGCGCTATCTTACCTAATGCGTGCTTCGCCGCGGAGGCTTTTGGTTTGCCAGCGCCTAAGGAATTCGTTAATTTATCTCTCGCTTATTCTTTTCCGGTGTTAAAGGGGCTGAAGTTTGATCCGGCAAATCCTTTAACAATGGAATTTATTATTGATAATGGCAATGTAAAGAAGGTAACTGAACAAGAGGCTGTCCGGTTAGTCCGCTATTTTCTCGCGGGACTGACTATTCCCCAAGATGACCTCTGGGTAAACCTTTCTCCTTACGAAAAAAACCGCATCATTCCAGATAAACTTTCCCAAACCGATTTAGGCGAAGGATTATTATCCCAAGATTACATCTTGAAACAAATTTCCGCTTCTTTAACCTATCCAGAGAGCGAAATCGGCAAGGATTTCTGGTCTAAGTCTTATGAAGCAATAATGAAAATCGCTAAAACTACGAATATCCCGGTAAACACCTTTAATAAAATTTGGATTGTCCCGAACAAAGCAGAGGTTTATGAAAACGAAAACGCGGCTTTTGTGACCCAGGCAAGCCTAAAGGCGATGTTAGAGGAAGACTATCTTTCGTTAAATAACAATCTTGCTAAAATCCAGAAAGAAATTCCGAAACGCAATACGCGCGACGCAATACGCAATACGCGCGACTTAATCCAAGATATCAACAAGGCTTCTTCCAATGTAATGAGGGAGCAGATTCTTCCTAAGATAAACGCGGATATCAACAAAGGCAGAAACTTCGCCACCCTTAGACAAATCTATCACTCCATAATACTGGCAGTCTGGTTTAAGGAAAAATTCAAGAAATCTATATACCAGCATTATATTAACAAAGGCGCGATCAATGGTATAGACCTAAGCGATAAAAACGCCAAAGAAAAAGTCTACAACCTCTACTTAGAAGCATTCCAAAAAGGACTTTATAATTACATCAAACCAGAGCAGGAATTAGCTACCAAAAAACAGATAAAAAGAAGGTACTATTCAGGAGGATCCGTCTTTACTTCCAGCGCTCTTACGCTAAAAAAAACAAGCGCTCCACCCAGCTCCGGAACATTAATTAACACAAAAAACACGAAACTCATTGTAAACTTTGCGTCTCCTGATAATAATAGCGAAACCTTAATAAAATCAAATAACTCCTATGAAAAAGGAACAATCACAGGCTCGCCGGTAGAACTAAGGGTCAAAGAACTTACTTACGGAAATACTGTACGCGTCAAACTGTGCGTCCGTCAGGGGCCTTCTCTTTATCCCTTGTCCGACAAGATTGTTGAAATCGCTAAAAAACGACTTGGAGAATTATTCACGGAAACACAAGAGAACCGTTCCAAACTTTATGGTAGGATTACAAGGGATAGAGGCGAATTAGAAACAACTTTATCAGTATACACTTTATCCAAAGACATATTTTTAAAAAACCGTTCATTAATTAGAACAATTATGAGTGGACTCATTTCCACCTGCAGAACAGAATTAGAAAAGGAAGCCGTCGCCGGTTCATCGGCAGCGTTAGGGGACAAAACAATGAAAGGATTGAAGAGCATGGAAAAACCTGTCATCGGTAGTGTGGAAAGGACAAAAGAAATAACAAGATGGGGATCGGAAACAGGAAATTTAAAACCTGAATTTAATTTTGAAGATTATATCATTTGCCGAAATAAATATATCGTAAGTCATTTTGGCGAATTTACAGAAGAGACGACTAAGGCATTAACTGATCTTGGCTGGAATTTTAGCTATCCTACGGTAATAAATGATCTTCATGAGCTTGCTAATGATGAACGAAAAATGCTAATAAAGCTCGGGGAGGATATGTATGGCTTACCTATTCAAAAGGTAAAAGATATTGATTTAGCCATAAAAAAGAATTATTCAAGAGGAATAACTGATGAATTTATGCCGGCCTTGAAATTGACAGGCGAAGAAGGAGATATTAAGAAAAATGATTCTTTGGTATTTTTTAATTTCCGCTCTGATAGAATGGAAGAGATAAATAACGTTTTTCAGGCAGGATTTGATAAGTTCCCGACTAAAAATGACTTAAACCTACGCATAGTAGATATGACTGAATATGATAAAAGATTGGGATTCCCGGTCGCATTTCCACCCAGGCAAGTGGAAATGCCTTTTGATGAGTTAGCCAATAAATTGGGCATACTTATAATTAAAGTAACCGAAACAACAAAAGGAAAGAAACACCTTACTTTCTTTCTTCGGGGTAAGAGACAAGATCCATTTCCCAATGAAAAATTATATGTAAATTTTCCTTCACCAAAAAAGGCTAACCCAGAGATGATGATGAAAGATATAGCAAATAAAATAAAAGAGGTTCTAGGGCGTATCAAAGAAAAAGGAATAGGAGAATATAAAAAGGTAGTTATTATTGGTAATCTATGCGCCCCGGATATGGTTGGCCATGAAGGAAATTTCGAATTAACAAAACAGGCCGTAGAGGCAACAGATAGATACTCAAAAGAGATCATTGAAGCAGTCCTAAACGCGGGAGGAGCGGCGATTGATACAGCTGATCACGGTAATGCCGAAGAAAATACTACTAGCCATACCATATATCCTGTGCATTGTGTTTTTGCTGGAAAAGGGCTGTCTAAGAAAACCGGGCTAAGAGATATAGAACAACCTAATTTGAGTAATATATACGCGACAATATTTCATCTTCTAGGTAACTTAAAAGATGTGCCAAAGAGTAAGTCTCCGAGTCTTTTAGGCGATAATTTCCAAGGCGCGTTTGATCTCGTCTATTTAAATATAAGAGACGGACAAGGAATCAATCCTAACCCCAATGATCCAAAGGATGCTGTTCGATTAGCAGAAAAACCATTCTATGATTCTTTAAAAAAAGAGTATCCTTATATTGAAATTGGGGCCGCTGGAGAAGATGCCGGCGTAAGAGAAGGGCAAATGGGTAATTCCGAGGTAGGGCATGAGACGATAGGCGCAGGAGTAGTGTCAGTACAAGATATATTAGAGATAGATAGAGCTATCAAAGACGGAAGTTTTTATCAAAATAAGGCGCTCCTTTCAGCTATGGATAGTTGCCTGAAAAATAATAGCGCGCTTCACCTAAGCGGCCTTGCCCAAGACGCGGCAGGAGATTATATTTCAGGAGTTCATTCTTCTTTACAGCACTTGCGCGCTCTACTTCAATTTGCTAAAAATAAAGGAGTTAAACGAGTATACCTGCATTTATATCTGGATGGCAGGGATGAACCACCAACTAATGGTATAAAACGTATTCAAGAAGTAAAAAAAATGGTAGAGGAGATAGGTGTTGGGAAAATCGTTGAAGTTATAGGCAGGTTTTATGTTATGGACAGGGAAGACCAATGGGAGCGGGTGCAAATTGCTTATGATAGTATGGTTGGTTCTGTTTCATTACCAACCACCGCTAACGGCGGTATCTCTTTAAAAAACGTGAATGTCTCTGGCTCGCCTTTGTCTAAACCAATAACGATGTCTCTGCCGCAAGGGCTTGACCCGGCGGAATTCTTTAAACAAGGGGTCGTTGTTAAGGTTGTTGGAATGAGCGGCATAGAAGGCGAAAAGGATTTACGCGCGGAATTAGGTATATCTTAAAAAACCAGGAAAAAAAAGGTGACAGTCACAAAAGACGTGACAGTCACCTTTTTTTCGCGACGATTTACAAGGACTATGTAACGACCGCGTAGGGGCGAGCTTGCTCGCCCAAAAACGCGACGATTCAGATACCCCGTAATTGAATACGACATTTCTAAATTGGCTTGACAATTTTCAAAATAATCATTGACAAGCTACGAATCTTGTTATAAAATTTAAGTTCATTTAACCCATTAAGAACCAATAAGTTATGCGAGGTAAATATGGCGGAATGGCTTGGGATGGGCAGACGCGGACGCAGGTGTTACGGTTTTGATGAAATCGCGCTTGTGCCCGGCTCTGTGACTCTTAATCCTAATGAAGTAGACACCTCCTTTGAAATTGGGAAGGGAAAATTTAAAATCCCGATTATGGCCGCGGCCATGGATGGTGTAGTAGATGTTAAATTTGCCATTGAGATGTCAAAACTCGGAGGAATCGCGGTCCTAAATCTTGATGGTATACAAACCCGCTATGAAGAGCCCGACGAAGTTCTTGGGCAAATCGCCAAAATCACCCCAGAAAAGGCAACTGAATTAACTCAATCAATATACACAACGCCAATTAAAGAAAAACTTATCTCAAAAAGAATAACCGAACTCAAAAGAAAAAAAGGAACAGCGGTAGTAAGTTGTATCCCGGCGCATGCTGAAAATTTTTCTAAAATCGCGATTTCTGCCGGCGCGGATATATTTGTGGTGCAATCAACGGTTACTTCCACAAAACATATCTCAAAAGAATATAAGAGCCTGGATCTTTTTAAATTCTGCAAAAATACGAACATTCCTGTAATTATCGGTAATTGCGTTACCTATGAAACCACCTTAGAGCTTATGTCTACCGGCGTAGCGGCATTGCTAATCGGAGTCGGACCGGGAGCCGCCTGCACCACCAGAGGAGTCCTGGGTATAGGCGTCCCCCAAGTTACGGCAACCGTGGACGCGGCAGCGGCGCGCGATTTTTGGTTTAAAAAAACAGGCCGATACGTTTCTATAATTACTGACGGAGGAATGAATCGCGGAGGAGACATTTGCAAGGCATTTGCCTGCGGCGCGGACAGTGTAATGATTGGCTCAAGTTTTGCCCGGGCAAAAGAAGCGCCGGGAAAAGGCTATCACTGGGGCATGGCTACATCCCACGTTAATCTTCCGCGGGGAACAAGGATATATGTGGGCACAACCGGAACATTAGAAGAAATTCTTTTTGGCCCGGCAAAAGTTGATGATGGTTCTCAAAATTTAATGGGCGCGTTAAAAACATCTATGGCTACACTCGGCGCCGCTAATTTAAAAGAAATGCATAATGTAGAGATTATTATCGCGCCATCAATACAAACTGAAGGAAAAATATTCCAAGTCGGCCAAAGAGTAGGAATGGGAAAATAAAGCTTACAACTTAAAGCTTACAACTTACAACTTACGTATGACTCGACAAATTATATTAATTTTAGACTTTGGTTCTCAATATACGCAGTTGATTGCCCGCCGCGTCCGAGAGAATAAGGTTTTCTCGAAAATAGTTCCTTACAGTATATCCGCGAAAGAGATCGAGGCCTTAATGCCAAAAGGCATAATACTTTCAGGAAGCCCTGCCTGCGCCGCTATGAAAAAAAGCCCGCTTCCGGATAAAGATATATTCAAATTAGGCATTCCGATATTAGGCATTTGTTACGGTATGCAAGTTATCGCCGAGATATCAGGAGGCAAAGTTAAACATACCAGCCAGCGCGAATACGGTAAAACTGAATTATTTGTAGATCTTAACCGCGATTTATTCGCGAATCTTCCGGGAAATTTTACTTGCTGGGCAAGCCATGGCGACTATGTAAAAAAAGTGCCTCCGGGTTTTCAAATTAGCGCGCATACCCAAAATACCCCAATTGCCGCGATTTCAAATCCCAAAAGAAAAATCTTCGGCGTTCAATTTCACCCTGAAGTAACGCATACTGAAAAAGGCAATCAGATTATCGCCAACTTCTTATTTAAAATCTGCGGCTGTTTAAGCCAGTGGACAATGGGCATCTTTATAAAAGAGGCTGTTGAAGATATTAAAAAGACAGTTGGCAAGGACAAGATCGTCCTTGGATTAAGCGGAGGCGTAGACTCGGGGGTCGCGGCGCTATTAATACACAAGGCGATAGGCAGAAATCTAAGAAGCATCTTTATTGACAATGGACTGCTTCGTAAAAATGAACCCCAGCAGATTAAAGAAATTTTTCGCGATATGTACCACCTTAACTTAGATTATGTGGATAGAAGCAAAAGATTTTTAGACCGCCTCAAAGGCGTAACCGATCCGGAAACAAAAAGAAAAATTATTGGTGATGAATTTGTTAAGGTCTTTGAAGAGGAAGCCGCGAAAGTAAAAGGAGTAAAATACCTCGCTCAAGGCACGCTTTATCCGGATGTAATTGAATCCATATCACCGACAGGCGCGCCATCGAGCTGTATTAAAAGCCATCATAATGTCGGCGGTCTGCCATTGAATATGAAATTAAAACTGGTGGAGCCTCTAAGGGAATTATTTAAAGATGAAGTACGCCAAATTGGAAAAGAATTAAACCTGCCTAACGCGGTACTTTATCGTCAACCTTTCCCGGGCCCGGGGCTAGCCATAAGAATTATCGGAGAAGTTT
Organism: Omnitrophica bacterium GWA2_41_15; assembly: GCA_919901915.1. Classification (GTDB taxonomy): domain Bacteria; phylum Omnitrophota; class Gorgyraeia; order Gygaellales; family Profunditerraquicolaceae; genus CAKKQB01. The sequence continues at coordinate 28,073 of CAKKQB010000023.1, read as the reverse complement.
CTCAACAACGTTTAGACCTGCTTAGGGAAGTTGACCAGCGCGTCATCGAAGAAATCAAAAACGCGAATTTATATGACCAGCTCTGGCAGTCATTCGCGGTACTTCTGCCCATAAAAAGCGTAGGCGTTATGGGCGATGAGCGCACTTATGAAAATGTTGTAGCTCTGCGGGCTGTTACAAGCTCTGACGGAATGACCGCTGACTGGGCAAAAATACCTTTTGAGGTCCTGGAAAAAATATCCAACCGCGTCATTAACGAAGTAAGAGGGGTTAACCGCGTTGTCTACGATATAAGCTCAAAACCACCCGCAACAATCGAATGGGAATAAACGCATCATGCCTCACTCCGACTTCGTCCATCTCCACCTACATACCCAATATAGTTTATTAGACGGCGCTTGCCGCATACCTGAAATACTAAACCTCGCGAAACTTTACAATATGGATTCTCTGGCTATCACCGACCATGGCAATATGTTCGGGGCAATAGATTTTTATTTTGAAGCCCTGAAAGCAGGCATAAAACCTATTATTGGCTGCGAAGTTTATGTCGCGCCGGGAAGCCGATTTGAAAAAAAATCCGGCGGAATTGAGGACGCGGCGCATCACTTGATACTCTTATGCCGCGATGAAACCGGATACCAAAACTTAATGAAATTAGTTTCTCTTGGGTATCTGGAAGGTTTTTATTACCGCCCGCGTATTGACAAAGAAGCGCTCGCGCAATACTCTGGCGGCCTGATTGGCCTAAGCGCCTGCCTAAAAGGAGAAATCCCATCTTTACTCAAACAAAATCGCTTTAACGATAGCCTAAAAACAGCAGATACTTACAGTCATATCTTAGGTAAAGACAACTTCTATCTAGAAATCCAAGAAAATGCCATACCAGAACAAAAAATTGTAAACGAAGGCCTAATAAAAATTTCTCACGAACTAAACCTCGGCCTTGTAGCAACTAATGACGTGCATTATCCAAGCCGCGCTCACGCCGCCAGTCACGAAGCCCTTCTTTGTATCCAAACGCAAACCACGCTGGATGACCCTAAACGGATGCGTTTTCAAACGGATGAATTTTATTTTAAATCTCCCCAGGAAATGAAAACTCTCTTTAAAGAAACCCCTGAAGCCATCAATAACACCTTGGAGATTGCCAGTCGCTGTAACTTAGAATTAAACTTCTCAAAAATACATTTACCTAAATATGACGCGCCTGTGGGAACCAGCAAAGAAGAGCTCTTAAACAACCTTTGCCTTCAGGGCCTAAAACAAAGATACCCTGAAATCACGCCTGCTATTACCACGCGCCTTGAACATGAATTAAAAATTATAAAAGATATGGGATTTGCCAGCTATTTTCTTATTGTCTGGGATTTTATTCATTACGCTAAAAACAAAGGGATTCCCGTGGGCCCCGGCCGCGGCTCCGCGGCAGGCAGTATCGTCAGTTATCTCTTAGGAATCACTGACATAGATCCCTTAAAATACGGGCTTCTCTTTGAAAGATTTCTAAATCCCGAGCGCTTAGGCCTTCCGGATATTGATATAGATTTTTGCTACGAAGGAAGACAAGAAGTTATAAATTACGTAACTAAAAAATATGGCCAGGAAAATGTGGCCCAGATTATTACTTTCGGAACAATGCAGGCCAAAGCCGTAATCAGAGACGTTGGCAGGGTAATGGGAATAAACTATGCCGACGTTGACAAAATCGCGAAGATGATTCCTTTCGATCCAAACATTACCTTAAAAGACGCGATAGAAAGCGAATCGGAACTAAAAACTCTTTACCAAAACGACCCGCAAATAACCAAACTGATTAATACCGCCTTATCATTAGAAGGCCTTAACCGACACGCGTCAGTTCACGCCGCCGGAGTTGTTATCGCTGATAAACCCCTTGCCGAATATACACCATTATTTAAAACAGCGGACGATCAAATTACCACAGGTTATAGCATGGGGATTCTGGAAAAGATCGGCTTGTTAAAGGTTGACTTCTTAGGATTAAGAACCTTAACGGTTATTGACCAGACTATCAAACTAATCAAAGAAACGCAAAATAAAGATGTAGCTATCAATACCCTGCCCCTAGACGACCAAAACACATACAAACTATTCGCCTCAAGCCACACTATCGGAATTTTTCAGGTTGAAAGTTCCGGAATGCGCGACTTGCTAAAAAAATTAATCCCGGAACAATTTGAGGATCTAATTGCTTTGATTGCCCTGTATCGTCCGGGCCCGATTGGTTCAGGCATGCTTGATGATTTTATTCAACGTAAACACAATCGCACGCCTATAAAATATGACCATAGATTACTTGAAACTGTTTTAAAAGAAACCTACGGCATAATGGTGTATCAGGAACAAATAATGCAGCTTGCTTCAATTCTCGCGGGTTTTAGCTTAAGCGACGCGGACCTCCTGCGCCGGGCAATGAGTAAAAAATACCCTGAAGTTATGGAAAAGCAAAGAAGCAAGTTTGTTTCGGGATGCGCTAAAAACGAAATCAACTCATCAGTGGCAAACAAAATATTCGATAAAGTAGAATATTTTTCCGGTTACGGTTTTAACAAATCTCATAGCGCCGCCTACGCGTTAATTTCTTATCGCACTGCTTACTTAAAAGCAAACTATTCGGTTGAATTTATGACCGCTCTATTAACCTCTGAACGCGACAACACCGACAAAATAGTTGAATATATTAATGAAACAGAACGTATGGGGCTCTCGGCCCTGCCTCCAGATATAAACGAAAGCAACGCGTTATTTAAGGTTGTGGATCAGAAAACCATCCGTTTTGGTTTATTGGCAATAAAAAATGTTGGAGGAGGAGCCGTAGAATCCATAATGCAGGCAAGAAAAGAAAGGGCCTTTAGCTCCTTAGAAGACCTCTGCCTTCGCGTAGATTTAAGGCTTGTAAATAGAAAAGTTTTGGAAAGTTTTATAAAATGCGGGTGTCTGGACACCTTCTCTATGCCGCGAGCGCAGATGTTCGCGGCATTGGATATGGTTTTAGAAAATGCCGGCCGCCTGCAAAAAGACAAGGCAAAAGGACAAGCTACTTTCTTTGACCCTATTTTCGCGGAAAACGGTTTTAAAAAAATAGCCAATAATATCCCGCACGTAAAAGAATGGCCTGAGCCGCAGTTGCTTGCCTTTGAAAAAGAAACGATTGGCTTTTACATTACAGGACACCCTTTAGCGCACTACGCGAAACAATTAAAACGATTCACGTCATCAACAACCTCCAATCTTATTCACCACAAAGACCAAGATATTATAAAAATAGTAGGGTTAATCGCGAAAATCAAACAGACAATCACACGCGCCAAACAAGAGAAGATGGCAATATTAAAATTAGAAGACTTAGAAGGAGTGGTTGAGGCCTTAGTATTTCCGCGCGCCTATCAAAAAATATCATGCTTTATTCAACCTAACGCGGTTGTTCTTGTTAAAGGTAGCATCGACCTAAAAGAAGATACGCCAAAAATAATTGTTGATGATATGATCCCCATAGATGGAATCTATAAGCTAATTACTGCTATAAATATTAATCTTTCCAACGTGCGAGAGAACGTGTTTGAAACCCTAAAGGAATTATTGGCTTCTAACCGCGGTAATATCCCCATATACCTGCATTTAGACGCAACTAATAAAACCGATAGCCGTCACAAAACGCAAATTATCGTAGGAGAGAGTCTTTACGTTACCCCTTCTGAAAAACTAATCTCTGACATAGAAGACCTGCTGGGAGAAGAAAAGCTATCTTTAATAATATAAAAAAAAGCGGGCGGGCAAGCCCACCCCTACGCGGTAACCCATAGCTTTGCTTAGGGGAATTCGCCCTCGAAATTCGCCATATAAAAAAAATCCAAAAAAAAACTTGACAAAATAAAAAAGATGTGTTATACTTAAATAAGTTTAAAAGAAAGCGCTTTCTTTTTAGAAAGAAAACGTTTCCTTTCCCGGTGTGTCCTGGTTATGGAGGTAGTCAGGACTGTTATAAAATAAATTAAAACCGGATTGACAAAAAGAGTCGGTCCGGTTTTCTGTTTTGTGGGTTTGATTAAGGGGGAAAAAACAAATACGTTTTAAAAAAGAGAGGAAAAAATGAACTTCACTAAAACCAAAAATTTCAAAAAAATCGCTTCACTGTTTGTAGCAGTAATTTTTCTCTGCAACACTATTTTACCCAATGCGTGTTTTGCCGCGGAGGCTTTTGGTTTGCCTGGGCCTGCTCAATTTGTCAACCTCTCTGGCGCTTATTCTTTCCCGGTGTTAAAGGGGCTTAAGTTTGACCCGAATAAGCCCTTGACAATGAAATTCCTCATTGACACGGGTAATCAGAGAAAAGTAAGCAAAGAAGAAGCTGCTTGCTTAATAAGATATTTTTTGGCCGGACTCACCATTTCTCCGGAAAACTTCTGGGTAAATCTTTCTCCCTACGAAAAAGACCGGATCATTCCTGACATCCTTGCTCAAACTAACGTGGGACAAGATCTTTTGGGCCAAGACTATGTCTTAAAACAAATCTCCGCGTCTTTAACTTATCCGGAAAGCGAGATCGGCAGGGACTTTTGGACAAAAGCATATCAAGCGGTATTAAAGATTGCCAAAACTACTAATATTCCGGTAAATACTTTTAATAAAATCTGGATCGTTCCTGATAAATCTATGATCCATGAAAACAATAATACCGCGGTTGTGGCAGAGGCAAGCCTCAAGGCAATGTTAGAAGAAGACTATCTTTCGTTAAACAACAATCTTGCTAAAATCCAGAAAGAAATTTCACAACGCAATACGCATGACGCACAACGCACAACGCACGACTTAATTCAAGAGATAAATAAGGCCTCTTCAAATGTAATGCGTGATTTTATCCTGCCAAAGATAAACCAGGATATTAATTCAGGCAAAAATTTCGCCACCTTACGCCAGATTTATCACTCCCTAATCTTAGCTGGTTGGTTTAAGAAAAAATTCAAAGAATCTTTATATAGCAACTACATAGATAAAGGTAAAGTTAAAGGCATAGACTTAAGCGATAAAAACGCCAAAGAAAAAGTCTATAATCTTTATTTAAACGCGTTTAAAAAAGGCCTTTACAATTATATTAAGACCGAACAAGAACCTGCCAGCCGTAAACAAATAAAAAGAAGATATTATTCCGGAGGCTTTGATTTAAAACGGGCAATTACTAATTCTCCGATTATCGAAGTTTCATCAAGCGCAATCTCTAACGAAATAACTAAATTGACAGAAGTGGATACAACGGTAAATATCAATAATAAACAAATAACAACTTCACCGATAGAAGAAAAAATTAAAAAAATTATAGCTGATCCTACTATAAGCGATAAAATTTCTTTGCCCGACCTTGTAAAAACTTATAGATCTAATATAGCTTGGGCTATAGATAGACTAGACCAGTCTACCGCGGGCGTAAGAGGAAGGACATCTGTAACGTTTGAACCTGACCCTGAAAGGCCGGGCTACATACGCGATATCAAAAGAAATGATATCCTTGAAGGAAACCAATTAAACGCGGCGGCAATTATTTTTTACGCCCAAGTTTATGCCGAATATCTAAAACAGCACAATCTTGCTTCTGCCTTTGTCAGTGGAGACGAGCGTCATTTCTCATCTGAATACACAAAATTGATAACCCGGGTTCTTGTTGGCAATGGTATTAGAGTTTTTCGTGATTTAGATGGGCAATCAACTGCTACTCCGGGAATTTCTTATATGGCGCATCATTTTAAAGATATAAATACAGGAATTATTGTTACCGCCAGCCATAACCCAATAAACCAAAACGGCATAAAGTCTGTAACTTTTTACGGAGGCGTAGATACAGATGATAAATCTGACGCTCTCGCGGAAATAGCAAAGAACCTTTATAAGCAAGCTTCAGAAAATGTGGGTGTTATTAAATTCGGATCACTTAATAACGCTAAATTAATTGAAGAAGTTGATGTTAAAGCTATTTATTATAAAGAATACATTCGTCGTTTATTTTCCCCTGCATCCTTTGTTACTACTTTACTCACAGCTTATAACAAAAACAGGTCTCGATATATATTTGACGGCTTAGGGGGAGTAGGCGGCAAAACAATAAAGTATTATTTAAATGAAATCTTTGGCAATAATTCATGGCAAGGCATAGTAGAAATATTAAACGACGAACCGGATCCTAATATTTTAGGCATTCTTAAACCGGATCCTTCTGATCCAAGCACATTAGAGCTTTCAGGCGCTCTGAAAGAATTAGCTAGTGATGATTGTTTTCGAGTTTCAGTAACCGCGGATATGGACGCGGATCGCACCGGCCCAGCAGTAATTATTCCTGAAAAAGATGTGGAAAAAGCGCGTAAATTTGGGCTTTTTGTCAGCGAAATGGAATCAGCAGGTAAAAAAGTTTATATTGTCCGTTTTACACCTAATCAAATATTCACCTTAATTGCCTACGAAAGAATTCTGCAGGTTTTTGAATCTCGATTAGGAACAAGAGATGTTGGCGAAATCAAAAAAGCAATTGTAGAGGGAAAAATCGATCCTAAAAAAATACACTTAATTATGTCTGTTCCTACTAGCAGAATAATGTCTACCTTAGCTGAATTTTTTGGCTTAACTGTTCATTTTACTGCTGTTGGATTTAAAAATTTAGGTTATACGGCTAAAGAAATAGAAGAAAAGGACCCTGAAGCAACTGTTATTATGCTGGCAGAGGAATCAGGCGGGGCAACAATAGGGCCAATTTCCGGCAGAGACGCAAAAGGATCCGGTATCGCCAAAGATAAAGATACCGCGATATTAGCCTTAGCTTTATATGAAACTGCCGCCAAGCTTTCCTTAGACGATAAAAACCTGCTTGATTTATATGCTGAAATGGCGCAGGATTTAGGCGGCTTATTTTACTATAGCAGGGTAGACGCTAAACTACCCAATGAAAAGACAGCAGAAAGCACGGATCCAGAAATAATTAAAAAAGCAAACGAAGCGAAACAAGAGGTAATAAAAAAATTCATGTCTCTTGAAGCGCCAAAAAATACAAAAAATTTAGTTGAAATATTTGGAAAATCTAAAAATAAGATCAAAGCCATAACCGATTCTGTTGTTCCCAATACTTATATATTTATAAAGGAAGATGAAGAGTGGCTGGTAATTGAGCCGACAGCAAGAAAAATAGAATTTAAAACAGGTGAACGGTTAGAAATATTTCACTTATCCGAGAGCGCGGGTGGAGGCCCGGTAATTACTTTTTACGATAAAACAGGAAAACTTTTATTCTGGACATTAATTCGGCCTTCAGGAACCGAGTCAATGGTAAGAGTTTATATGGAAATTTTTGAGCCTTTTGATAATCCCCAACCCGAACATCTCTACACCTATTTTACTAAATTATTTGAATATATAGGATTGAACAAGTACGAAATAAAAGAAGACGGCCCCAATTATTACGCCGCTCACGTCGAAGACACCAGGAAGAAATTTATAACCTCTTCTTCGTTAAAAAAACTTTTTCCTATGCCGGCGGCCTTGCCTGTAGATCAGCGAAAAGGCGGTATTGACCTTGAAAAAATGGATATCCCTGTCTCATCTTCATCGAGCTCCGTAAATGTGCCTTTCTTTAAGGGATGCATCGAGAGCCTTACCTTTGAGATTGTCGGGATAAGTGAACCGAACACGGCATTGAATACTTCTCCGAAAAAAGAAGAACTAGCTTACGCGAGATAAGGATAAAGAAATATATATTGGGACTGTTACGAAATGCCATTTTTCGTCATTCCGGTCCCGGTTTGCACCGGGGTAAACTGTAGCCGGAATCCAGAACTCTTTGATTTTAATAGGCTTATGGATACCGGCTTTCGCCGGTATGACAATATATATCGCAGACTAAAATCTGCGGCTGCCAATTATGGCACAATCTAAAAGATTAAGTATGCTAAAAAATAAAGGGTGGAAAGAATTTGCCCCATTTGTCTTAATGTTTTTTCTTTCCTGTTCTTGCGCCTTAGCGCAAACAAAAATTTCTAAAACGCCTTCCTGTGTCCCCAATGAAGTAATCGTTAAATTTAAAGAAGGCATCACGCCTGAACTCGCGTTAAAGGACCTGCCTTTCGCGGTTAATTCTTCACAAAGAACCTATTCTATCCAGCCTATAATTGCCAAATTCAAAAAAGACCTAAAATTAGAAAAATCCTCTGATGGCTGGTATTGGTTTTTAGGAAAAAGTTATCAGGCAGCCGCGGAGATTTCAGATGAGGAACTCTTTAAAGAAGCCTGTAAAAATATTTCTAAACAGGAAAAAGAGCTTTATCAAACTTACAAAATTAATCTTGTTGAAGGAACAGGTGTAGAAAAAACAATTGCCTTGTTAAAACATTCACCTTACGTAGAATATGCTGAACCAAATTATATTGTAAAAGCCCAATCTATTCCTAATGACCCATATTATTCCAGTTCGGGGTCATGGGGCCAAAACTATGATGACCTCTGGCCAGCAAAAAAGCTTAACTGCGAACAGGCATGGGATATTTCTCAAGGTAAAGATGTGGTAGTGGCGGTTATTGACAGCGGGATAGACTATAATCATGAGGATTTAAAGGATAATATCTGGATTAATCCCGGCGAGACTCCCAATGACAATATAGATAATGATTCTAACGGCTATGTGGATGATTATTATGGTTATGATTTTGATTCTGCTACTTCTAACCCCATAGACAAAAATGGCCATGGAACTGCTATGGCAGGTATTATTGCCGCTGTAGGAAATAACAAATTAGGCATTGTTGGAATCGCGCCTCGCGCGAAGGTTATGGCAGTTAAAGGCTTAGATGATGATGGGGCGGGGACGAATAGTTCCCTGGCTCATTGCGTTAAATACGCGGTTGATAATGGAGCAAGGGTTTTAAGCAATTCATGGGGAGGAGAGGGCGCAAGCCAGCTCCTGACTGAAATTTTTCATTACGCTGATAACGCAGGTTGTATTAGTATTGCCGCGGCAGGAAATGATAATATAGATGTTTCCGGTGAAAATCCGGCAAATATTGATACGGTAATTGCCGTAGCAGGCACAGATCGCAATGACCAAAAATCAGATTTTTCTAATTGGGGCCAGAAAATAGAGGTCTGCGCTCCGGGAGGAGACAGCAGTGATGATACTCCAAACAAAATTTATCGCAATATTCTATCCTTAAGAGCTTCTAATACAGATTTATACGGTGACGGAATATGCAACATCGGCCAAAACTATTGCCGCGCAAGGGGAACTTCTCAAGCCTGCGCTTTTGTTTCAGGAGTAATAGCTCTTATCTTAGGGAAAAATGCTTCTTTGAGCCCGCAGGAAACGCGGGAGATAATACAAACAAGCAGTGATGATTTAGGCACGCAGGGAAAAGATATTTATTTTGGTTATGGCAGAGTAAACGCTTCCAAGGCAATACAAACGGCTTCTATTTATAAAATGGAAATTAGCGCGCCGCTAGAAAACAGTTTTATTAAATCAAGTGTAGAAATAACCGGAACTGTTTCTGGAATTCCTGATTTTCAAAAATACGAAATTTATTACGCGCTAGAAGCCACTCCTCAGAATACCACTTTAATTAAATCTGCTGATTATGAAATTAACGATAGCTTATTAGGGGCATGGGATACCCGGCTTTGCGTTGACGGAAAATATATCCTTACCTTAAAGGCATTTACTAATCAAGGAAAAGAAATCAAACGTTTAAAACATATTGCAGTAGATAATATTAATGACGCGCCCCAGTTTATTAACCTTGCTGACAAAGGTATAGTAATAAACAGACAGAATGAATTTAAAATAAAGGCCGAAGATCCGGATGACCCCGGCACCCCTTGGGGACAGTTGCAATATTCAGCTCTTAATCTTCCTCCGGGAGCCCGGTTCGACCCCCAAACCCAGCTCTTTTCCTGGCAGCCCCAAGAGCAGGATAAAGGCAGGTATGAGGTTACTTTTACAGTTAAGGATAATGAGCATAGTATAAACAAAAAAGTTATTTTTTCTACTATATATATTCAAGAGTTTCCAATAACAACCGCCCCTAATGATCAATTTCATCCGGCTATCTATGGAGACAATATTGTCTGGCAGGACCAGCGTCAAGCAAAGAATAATAGCGATATTTACATGTATGATTTAGCTACTAATCAGGAAACTCCCCTGACTACATATTTTGGCCACCAATGCGTTCCGAGTATCTATAAAGATAAAGTTACTTGGAGCGATGGCAGAAATAATAAAAATTGGGATGTCTATCTCTATAATCTTTCTACGCGCCAAGAGACACAGATAACTACTGCTCGCGACGATCAATGGTTTTCGCGAATTTACGAAGATAAGATTGTCTGGGAGGATTGGCGTAATCTCGAGGATATCGGGGACATCGGGGACATTTATATGTACGATTTAACATTAGCAAAAGAAACTCGGATAACTACTGATTCCGAAGCGCAATGGTCTCCAAGTATTTATCAAGATAAAATTGTTTGGAAAGACTCACGAGGCGAAAGCACTGATATTTATATGCACGATCTTTCGAAACATAAAGAAATTGGATTAATTACTAATTCATATAAACAGCAATACCCGATTATTTACCAGGATAAAATTGTCTGGCAAGATGACCGGAATGGAAATTGGGATATTTATATGTATGACCTTCTAAAACAGGAAGAAAAGAGAATAACCTTTGGCCCTTTTAATTCAATTAATCCGAATATTTATGAAGATAGGATTGTCTGGCAAAAATATCAAAATGAAGGAAATTGGGATATTTATATGTATGAGTTAAGCACAGGCCAACAGACCCAGATCACCAATGATCCAAAAAGCCAATACGGGCCGACAATTTATCAGGACAAGATTGTTTGGGAAGACGCGCGCAATGGAGACGAGAATAGAGATATTTATTTAGCAAAACTTTGGTTTGCTCCCCAATTTATTTCAATGGAACCATCCGTGGAAGTGGCACCTGGTTTATTAATTAAACTTTCCGGCAACAATTTCGGATATACTCAAGAAGATTCAAAAGTGGTGTTTCCCGAGGGAAAAGCTAGATTAATTGAGAGTTGGTCAAATACTCAAATTATCTGCAGAGTTCCTGTTGACGGCAAAACCGGCGAGGTCTATATTGAGACAAATGGCGGAAAAAGCAACAGTCTCAACATAACTATAACGCTTCTTCTTCCTCCAGCTAAGCCAACTGAACTTATTACAACCGCGGTTTCCTCAACCCTGATAAGCATGTCTTGGAAGGACAACTCTAACAATGAAGACGGTTTTAAAATTGAAAGAAGGCTGGGCTCAACCGGCGAATTCGCCCAAATAGCTCAAGTAAAAGCAGATATAAAGGCCTATTCAGACACAAGTATTTCTGCCGGTAAAACCTATTTTTACCATGTTTGCGCTTATAATCAAACCAGCGTTTCAGAATATTCTAACTCAATTTCTGTCATTGCTATTGCCGATACTAAACCACCTACAGGCTCTATCAAAATAAATAATGGCGCCTCTGCCACTAATAATATTAATGTTACATTAAATCTCTCTGCCACGGATATTGGTTCAGGCGTAGCTCAAATAAAATTCTCCAATAATAATACTGTGTGGTCAACCCCTGAACCTTATAATATCACTAAAGCATATGCTTTAAGCTCAGGTAACGGCCCTAAGAAAGTTTACGTCAAATACAAAGATAACGCCGGAAACTGGTCGAGCGCGTATTCCAGTAGTATTATTTTAGATACCACCGCGCCTACAGGCAAAATCACAATCAATAACAAGGCCCTTAAAACCAATTCTACACAGGTTAAATTAAGCCTCTCTGCCAAGGATAGCCCTTCAGGTATTTCTAGTATGCAGTTTTCCAATGATAATTCCACGTGGTCAACTTTTGAGGCATATGCCGTTACCAAAACATGGAGCATAATTCCAGGGGACGGCATAAAAACTGTCTATGTTAAATTTAAAGATAAAGCGGAAAACCTCTCAATTGCTTACTCTAGCACCATCACCTTAGATACTACCGCGCCTGTGATCTCCAACGTAAGCGCTTCCGAAACTATCCCTAAAACTATCAAAATATCATGGAATACCGACAAACCTGCCACGGCCCAAGTTGAATACGGAAAAACTACTGCCTACGGCTCTAAAAGCTCCTTATCTAATCCGCTTGTTAAATCTCGAAACATAACTATCAGCAAACTTAAAGAATACACCTTGTATCATTACCGCGTTATCTCCAAGGATTCCTTGGGCAATCAGGCTATATCAAATGATTTTACTTTTACCACTAAAGACGCTACCGCGCCCACAGGCACAATCAAAATAAATAATGGCGACTCTTCTACTAAGGAGGTCCTTGTCATTTTAAGCCTCTCTGCCACGGATATTGGTTCAGGCGTAGCTCAAATAAAATTCTCCAATAATA
>CAKKQB010000023.1:0-15512 GCA_919901915.1 Omnitrophica bacterium GWA2_41_15 | reverse complement strand
CTGAACCTTATAATATCACTAAAGCATATGCTTTAAGCTCAGGTAACGGCCCTAAAAAAGTTTACGTCAAATACAAAGATAACGCCGAAAACTGGTCAAAAGCGTATTTTAGCAGCATCACTTTAAAGAAATAAGGAGCGGTAAGAGACTGCTGAAATATTAGATTTTGGTATCCGCTGGCAAAGATTTCTCGTCGTTTCACTCCTCGAAATGACAGAGTCTAATACCATAGATTGTCATTTCGACCGAAAGGAGAAATCTTAATCGTGGATTCCCGCTGGAGTTTACCCTCGCGAAAGCGGGGGTGGGAATAACACAATCATTTGGCACAATCTCACAAGGGGAGGGGAATTTATTTTTTGTGAATTTTTTTTAGTGTCCCATGTCCCTCTAAAACTTTTCTTGACAGCGTAAGTTTTTGTTGTTATTATGGTTGCATCCGCGGAGACGCAAAAAAATCTCTGCGTTCTCTGCGGTTGCAATGGAGAAAAAATAAATGACTAAAAAAGATATTATTTTAAAGGTGTCTGACGAAACTAACTTAAAACAAGTTGATGTGAGAAAAGTTGTGCAAAAAACTTTTGATACTATTTTACAAGCTTTAATAACGGGAGAGAAGATAGAACTGCGCAATTTTGGAGTCTTTAAGATAAAGCAAAGAAAAGGCCGCATGGGAAGAAATCCTCGCACTAATCAGACAATCCCTGTCCCGCCAAGAAAAGTTATAGTTTTTAGGCCCGGACTAGAAATGAAACAGAAAATAAAATAGCCCGCCCGAATACCACGGGTCGCATTGCATAGTTCCAGTAAATCGTCGCGTAGGGGCGGGCTTGCCCGCCCAGATACTTACGCAAACTAAATCTATATTTATTACCTTAAACACGAAAAAACCTTAACCGATGTACAAAAAAGTTACCGGAACAAAAGATATCCTGCCGGAAGAGATACTAAAATGGCAAAAAATAGAAGAAATTAGCCGTAATATTTTCTCTCTTTATAATTATAAAGAGATTCGGACTCCTTTAATTGAAGAGGCAGCTCTCTTTAACAGGTCGTTGGGACAGACTTCGGAAATAATTCAAAAACAGATGTTTTTGTTTAATCCCGCAAGCACTGATAGTTGTGCCCTTAGGCCAGAAGGAACGGCTTCCATTGTACGCAGTTACATCGAAAATAATCTTGATAAAACAACCGGCTTCGCGAAACTTTATTATATCGGCCCTATGTTCCGGTTAGAACGGCCGCAAAAAGGAAGATTAAGGCAATTTCATCATATCGGAACTGAAGCAATCGGCTCAACTGACCCAAGCTTAGACGTAGAGATTATTTCTTTGGCGGATAACATGCTTAAAGAATTTTCTATAGATGGTTATAAAATTAAAATTAACAGCTTAGGATGCGCGAAAGACAAAAAAGAATTAATCGATAATTTACGCGAAGAATTAAAAACCGAATTAAATAAACTCTGTCCTGATTGCCAAGTAAGGTTTGAGGCTAACCCCTTAAGGATACTTGACTGTAAAAATGAAGCCTGCCAAAAAATCGTAAGCGAGTTAAAAGCAAAAAAAAACTGCCTTTGCCCTGAATGTGAAACGCATTTTTCTAAAGTAAAAGAAGGGCTGGACGCGTTAAAAATAGCTTATGAAATCAACCCGTATCTCGCGCGCGGCCTGGATTATTATACCGGGACTGTTTTTGAAATAACGCACGAGGCACTCGGAGCGCAAGACGCCTTAGGCGCGGGAGGCAGATATAATAATTTAGTCAAAGAATTGGGCGGGCCTGATGTTGGCGCTGTAGGTTTTGCTTTTGGAGTAGAGAGATTATTATTAATCACAGAACTAGAAAACCGCATAACCGCCAGCAAAAATTTGATTTATCTTATAACCTTAGGCCTTGAAGCAAAAAAAGAGGGGCTTAAGCTGTTAAATAATTTGCGCGAAAAAGGCATGGCAAGCGACACAGATTATGAAAACAAATCTCTCAAAGCCTCAATGCGCAAGGCAAATGATTTAAACGCGAGATTTGTTTTGATAATAGGAGATGATGAATTAAAAAAAGACGTAGTAACATTAAAAGATATGGTTTCGGGGGAACAGAAGGAAATTAAGCAAGAAAACTTAATAGAGAGCTTAAAAATATGCTAAGAACACACACATGCGGCGAATTAACTATTAATGATATCGGCAAGGAAGTTACCCTCTGCGGATGGGTAGCGAAGCGGCGCGACCACGGCAAGCTCATTTTTATTGATATACGCGATAGATACGGACTTACCCAAGTTGTTTTTATCCCCAAAGAATCAGCAGGCGCTTATGAAAAAGCGCAAGGGTTAAGAAATGAATTCGTAATAAAAATAAAAGGCATAGTCAATAAGCGGCCGTCTGGCACTATCAACTCCAAGTTAAACACCGGAGAAATAGAAATTCTGGCAAAAGAATTAGAAATCTTAAATCCTAGCCTTACCCCGCCATTCGAAATAGAAGAAGGCCTTGAAATCGCCGAGGAAAACAGACTTAAATACCGCTATCTTGACCTAAGAAGGAAAAAACCATTTAATAATTTACTCCTAAGGAACAACCTCTATAAAATCATCCGCGGCTTTTTAGAAAAAGAAGACTTTATTGAATGCGAAACGCCTATACTTACAAAATCCACGCCTGAAGGAGCGCGAGACTATCTTGTTCCGTCAAGGTTAAATCAGGGGCAATTTTTTGCCCTGCCCCAGTCACCACAGTTATTTAAACAAATACTAATGGTTGCCGGAATTGAAAAATATTACCAGATTGCCAAATGCTTTCGGGATGAGGATTTACGCGCTGACCGCCAGCCGGAATTTACGCAGTTAGACCTTGAGATGTCATTTGTAAACGAAGAAGACATCTTTTCTTTGGCCGAAAGGCTGATGCAATTAATTTTAAAAGAACTAAAAGGAATTGAAATCAACATTCCTTTCCCTCGTATCAGCTTTGATGAATCGCAAGAGAGATTCGCGACAGATAAGCCCGACATGAGAAAAGAGCTCGACAGTGAATTTGCCTTTGTCTGGATTGTTGATTTCCCGCTTTTCAAATACAACGAAGAAGAAAATCGATGGGAAAGCGAACACCATCCTTTTACCGCGCCCCGCCAGGAAGACATGGAAATACTTGAAAAAAATCCTCAAAATGTAAAATCCCGCTCATACGATTTAGTGTTGAACGGAATGGAACTCGGTTCAGGGTCAATAAGAATCCATAATCAAGAATTACAGGAAAAAATTTTTAATCTCATCGGCATAGACAAGGAACAGGCACACAAGCGTTTCGGTTTTCTTTTAGAGGCATTTCAATTTGGCGCTCCGCCGCACGCGGGTGTTGCCTTCGGCTTAGACAGGTTGCTAGCGATTTTAGCAAATGAAACAAGCATCAGAGAGGTAATAACTTTTCCTAAAACATCAAGCGCCTTCTGCCCGCTAACCAGCGCGCCTTCTGATGTAGATGAGAAACAGTTAAAAGAATTAAGCTTAGCTATTAAAAAGAAAACTGTAACGTGAAAAGGTTAAATGTACAATAAACAAGGAGGAGGAAAAATGAAGAAACAAGGTATGTTTTATTTCTTGGGTTTAACATTAGTATTTTTTATTTCAGGCTGCGCGGTTCGAACATATTCAGTGATTAAAGACAGGGTTGATCAAGGTTTAAGCGAAGGCAACCGCGGATACTTGGTTGGGACGCCATCTCTGGACGAAAATAAAGACAGAGAAACAACGCGAACCACGCAAGTTGTTGAAGTAGAATTGGGCTCATCCGCGAAATTCGGAAAATCTCCAAAATACAAAGTTGAATCTTCAACGCAAGAAACAAAAGAACCTTTAGATTTATCAGAAGATACCGCTCAAGAAACAACAGTCGAAACCGGTGAATTTAAAAAATACACCGTACAAAAAAATGATACACTACAGAAAATTTCTCAAAAATTCTATGGCACAACCAAAAAATGGACAAAAATTTTTAACGCCAATAAAAACACCTTAAAAAAACCGGATAGAATTCGCTTCGGCCAAGAACTAAAAATCCCGATTGAAGAAGAAAAGGGAGCGTCAAAAAATCTTAAATAGTTAATACTAAAATTCTTGTAGGGGTCGGATTTATCCGACCTGCAAGAGATAACGGATTACACGCGAATGTAATGGTTAGACGCTATAAAAAATATGGATAGAAAAATCCAGCTACATACCCTCGAAGAAACACAGGCGCTTTTTGGGACGCACGATAAAAACCTCAAAACAATAGAAAAAAAATTAAAAGTTAAACTAACCACAAGAGGGGATTACCTAAAAATCAACGGAACATCCAACAACACCAAAAAAGCCCTTGAGCTGATCGAGTATACCTTAAATATTTTGCGTTCCAAACAAACAGAGTTAAGTAAAACCGATATCTTCTCCTTAATGGCGAATTTCAACCCCGGTAAAAAATCTCACTCTTTACCAACGGATTTCTCTATCCCCGAAGAAACAATCGTTCCTGTGCCAGCGAAAAAAGAGTCTGATATTTTATACTCCACAAGAGGCAAACAAATAAACCCCAAGACTGATGGCCAGTGTAAATACGTAGAGGCAATAAAAAAACATGATATCGTTTTTGGAATTGGGCCCGCGGGAACAGGCAAAACGTATCTAGCCATGGCCTGCGCGGTAGAGGCATTAAAAAAACAAGAGGTGCGTAGAATCATTCTTACCCGTCCAGCCGTTGAAGCGGGTGAATCCTTAGGATTCCTGCCGGGTAATATACATGAAAAGATATCACCATATCTAAGGCCGCTTTATGACGCGCTTTACGACATGATAGATACTGAACGCATCGAGAAATACTTAGAAATCGGAACCATTGAAGTAGCGCCATTAGCGTATATGAGAGGAAGGACATTAAATGACGCCTTTATTATCCTCGATGAAGCGCAAAACTGCACTACCGAACAAATGAAGATGTTTCTGACGCGCCTGGGATTCGACTCTAAAACTGTTATCACCGGAGACATAACACAGAGCGATCTTCCTGAAGGTAAGCCCACAGGCCTGCTTCAGGCGCAAAACATATTAAAAGATATAGAAGGAATAGAATTTATTTATTTTACCTGCTTTGACGTAGTCCGGCACGCGCTTGTACAGAAAATCATAGAGGCATATAATACGGCATCCCACAAATAGAGGTTGTCGCGAAATAGCAAATTTTCATTCGACTCGCCCTTTCGGGGCTCACTCAAGATAACAAAAAATAATAATTCGCGACAGGCCCAAATAACAAAAAGTTATGAAAAATAAATTCTGGCTAAAACTCATTTTCTTAAGCCTTCTCATTTTTCTTCTCTGTTTTATCATCCAGGTAAATTTAATAATTGCCGCGTTTTTGCTCTGCCTGTACACATACATGCAACTCAGAAAACAAGGGTTTAAGAATTATAACCTCACTCACCTAACCCTGTTATTTCTAATTATGTTTACAAGCGCCTATTTTTTTACCAAGAAAAGCCTGCTTATGTTTTACCTGCCTTTCTCAGTACTGCCCATGCTTACAACGCTATTATTTGACGACATGGAAATATCATTCGCGGCTACGCTTGCTTTGGCCGTATCCATTGCCTCTATTTCAAGCCGTTCTTTTCCGCTAAGCATATTTTATCTGCTTAGCGGCATAGCATCAAGCATTCTGGTAAAAGGGGCGCGTAAACGTATAGAAATTATCAAAGCAGGAATCATTACGGGCATCATCCAAGCTGTCTCTTTAATTTTTATTGACGGATTATGGCTCGCTCTGCCTATCAGATACCTTTTACTTCTAATTAACGGCCTGGCATCAAGCATCATTGTTTTGGGCGTATTACCAATTTTTGAATACCTGTTTAAAACAATCACTAATGTCGGCCTTCTCGAACTCGCGGATACCAGCCATCCGCTTTTACAACGCATGGCATTAGAAGCTCCCGGGACATTTCACCACAGCCTGACAGTGGGAAACCTCTCGGAAAACGCCTGTAACGCGGTAGGCGCGAACGGATTGATAGCAAGAACGGGCGCCTATTACCATGATATCGGCAAACTCACAAAAGCCGAATATTTCAGCGAAAATCAAAACATACACGAGAACAAACACGAAACACTGTCTCCTACAATGAGCAAGCTCGTGATCATGAATCACGTCAAAGAAGGCGTGGATTTGGCGAAAAAATATAAGCTTAATCCAATGATTATTGATTTCATAAAACAGCACCATGGAACAAGCCTTGTCTATTATTTTTACCGCCGGGCATTGGAAAATTCAGAAAGAGAAGAAGAGGTACAGGAAGAAATCTTCCGTTATCCCGGGCCGCGCCCAAAAACAAAAGAAACAGCCATAGTTCTTCTTGCTGATTCCACGGAAGCAGCGGTCCGCGTTTTAAAAGAACCCACGCCTTCAAAAATCAGGGAAGAAACGCATAAAATTATCAATGATAAATTTATTGACGGACAACTTAATGAAAGCAATCTGGCCTTAAATGACCTGGAAAAAATTTCAGAGGTATTCATTAGAATACTGACCAGTATATACCACAGCCGAATAAGTTATCCGGAACCAAAAAATTTACCCCGCTCTTAAATCAAATTATAAAAAAACAGAGTGAATACGAAACTGTTGCAAAATAGCTCGAGGTCGTCATTCCGGTGGAAACCGGAATCCAATAATCGAAATGCTCATCGACAAAAATTCCTGGATTGTTCGGTCAAGATAGGGGATAACAAATTGGATACATTTCGCGACAGTCCCGATATAACCATAAAAAGTTCCCAAAAAAGGGTTACCATTTATTCAAAAAAAATAGAGAAACTAATCCACAAGATTCTTTCTTTAGAAAACGTAACCCTTAATAAGCAAAGCCAGATAACCATTTGTCTTGTAAATGACAACTGTATCAAAAAATTAAACCGGCAATATTTACACAAAAATTCTCCTACCGATGTTTTATGTTTCGATCTCTCTGATACAAAAGGCTTGAAAAACATGACAGCAGATATAATCATATCCACGGACACAGCGATTAGGAATTCTAAAATCTTCAAAACCACGCCCATGTATGAACTTTTTTTATACATAACGCATGGAGTTCTCCATCTATTAGGTTACGACGATAAAACCCAAAAACAAAGAAACGCGATGCACAAAAGATCCCTGGAAATCCTGGATACACTAACCACTAATCACTAATCATGCCCATCCATAAAACAGAGGCTATCGTTATAAATAAACGCGATTTCCGTGAAACATCGGTTATAGCTGATTTTTACACCCGCGACTTCGGCAAAATAAGCGGTATCCTAAAAGGAATCAGAACAGATCCCGCTAAATTTGCCAGCCGCATAGAACTATTCTCCTATAATGAAATTATCTTTTACAGAAGAAGGATTTCATCATTGCACTTAGTATCCCACGCGGACTTAAAAAATAATTTCAGCAACATAAGACAAAACATGCTTAAAGTGGCTGTAGCAAGTTTTGCCATGGAACTATTAGGCGCGCTTATGGCCCCTGAAGACAAAAACGAAGACATCTTTAATCTGATATTAGCCTGCCTGCAGGAATTAGATACTGACGGAAATCCTGATAAAATTATAACTATCTTAAAAATTAAAATACTCGGGCTTTCCGGATTTAAACCCCATCTTGATTCTTGCGTTTCATGCGGAAGCAGAATCATGGGCCTGTCAAAATTCAGTTCCGTCTTAGGAGGCCTTTTATGCGAAAAGTGCTATCGAAAAGATGCCACCAGCCGCAATATATTCCGCGGCACAGTAGCCACGATTATGCATATCGAAAAAAATAACATTAAAAACAACCTTAATTTAGGAATGAATCCGCAGATCAAGAAAGAACTGAACTTGATCTTAAACTCTTTCCTGAACTTTCACCTAGAGAAAGAGCTTAAATCACAGAGATTATTAAATAAATTAGGAGTAACGGCATAGCGTATAGCGGATAGCGGATAGAAAAATTTTACGCTATACGCTATACGCTATACGCTATACGCTCGACGAGGTGCCTTATGAAAATAGTCATCATTGGCCCGGGGGCAATGGGTTGTTTATTTGCCGCTTTTTTATCTAAATCAAAGAATGAGCTTTGGCTTTTAGACAAAAGAAAAGAGCGCTCTGATTTAATAAATCAGCAGGGCATTATTGTAGAGGGCGTTTCCGGAAACTGGCAGGCAAAAGTAAAAACAACCGTAAATTTAAAAGAAATCGGCAAAGCGGATTTAATTATTATCTGCGTTAAATCCTTTGATACAAAAGAGGCCTTACAAAATGCCAAAATATTACTTAAAGAAAATACCAAAGTCCTTACCTTACAAAACGGAATGGGAAATATTGAGGTCTTGGGAGAGCTCGCTGGTTATGACAATGTGATTGCCGGTTCTACCAATGAAGGCGCTACCCTTCTATCAGTTGGCCGCGTCAGGCACGCGGGAAGAGGCGAAACAATAATCGGCCTTATGAATGGCAAAATTCCGGTTGAGATGCGCTCAATCCGCGAGATCTTTAATAAGGCTGGCCTTGAAATCATGATTTCACGCGATATCAAAAGCATTTTATGGTCAAAACTAATAACTAGCGCTGGGATAAACGCGCTTACCGCGATAACACGTTTACATAATGGAAAGCTAATTAGCTTTGAATGGACACGCAAAATTTTACGCGAAGTAATTACCGAAGCTGTTAAAATCGCGAAAAGAAAAAGAATAAAATTAATTTACGATGACCCCCTGGCAAAGGTAGAGGCAGTTTGCGAGGCAACAGCAACTAATGTCTCTTCAATGCTACAGGATGTCTTAAGAAAAAAACGCACGGAGATAGATTTTATCAACGGCGTGATTGTCCGATTAGGCCAGGAATTGGATATTAGCGTGCCAGTAAACTCTGTGCTTCTTGAATTAGTAAAAACTATTGAAGCTAGCTACAATCAAATAGCGGAAAAATAAATAATACTTATGTCCGTATAGCGTATAGGTTTTTACTATCCGCTATACGCTATACGCTAAAACATTATCATTTTACTAAATGTATCCCGCAAAAGCAAGAAAATATTTAATCATAGCGCTTATAGCTGGGTGGGGTTTAACCGCGGCCTATCTTAACATCTGCCACAACAAAAACACTCATAAAATTAAGCCGCAACCGAAACTCCAGAACCAAGAACTTTACAAAGATACCCAATTAATGATGGGCACTTTCGTAGAGGTAATCTCGCCAGATAAAAAAGCTTCTAATATAGCCTTTACTGAAATCAAACGCGTTGAAAATTTATTAAGCAAATATAATCCGGATAGCGAAATATCAAAATTAAATAAATCTGGCGCCTGTTTAGTAAGCCCTGAAACCTATTATGTTATAAAAAAAGCAAAAGAATTTTGGTTGGCAAGCGACGGCGCCTTTGATATTACTGTCGGCCCATTGCTAGACCTCTGGGGTTTCACAGACAAAAATTACGGCCTTCCGGAAGAAAAATCCATAAAAGACACCCTAGCCCGCGTTGGTTCAGATAAAATCATTTTGAATAAAGAAAATAATGTGGTAGAATTTATAGTTCCGGGGATGAAAATCGACCTAGGCGCGATTGCTAAAGGATTTGCCGTCGATTGCGCGATAGATAAATTAAAAAAGGCTTCAATAAAAAACTGCCTAATTAATGCCGGAGGAGATATTTACTGCATAGGAGACAGATTAGGTAAAGATTGGAAAGTTGCTATCCAAAATCCTTCAGGCAATGGTTTTACGGATTGCCTTTTATTAAAAAACCAGGCAGTAGCAACTTCCGGAAACTATGAACAATTTTTCCTAAAAAACAAAAAAAGATACGCTCATATCTTTAATCCTAAAACTGGCGAGCCTTCAGACTTAGGCATAGCTTCCGTAACCGTAATCGCTCAAGACTGTTTAACCGCGGACGCTCTCGCCACCTCAATATTTGTTTTAGGTAAGGCAAAAGGAGAGGTCTTAAGCAAGAAATTTCCCAATGTTAAAACTATTATAATCGAAGAATCCTAATGAACGAAAAACAAAATATAATAAACCCCGTTAAAAACGAAACCCCTAGCAAGCTTTCGCCCAAAGACAGCTCGTCTCTGCCAAGATTTATCTATTTTTCTGAATTACTGGATAAACCGGTGATAGATAAAAATGGGGATTTTAGCGCGACTATTTACGATATCATAATCAAACCCGCGGAAGTATATCCGCAATCTTGCGCCATGATTATCCGCAAAGGTTTTCCTAACCGTAAATACGCCTTTATCCCATGGGCAAGCATAGAAACATTGGATAAAAAAGAGGCTTGTCTTAAAATCGAGAGCGCGGAATTAAAATTCGAAGAAAAACACGACAATCGGGAAGAACTAAGCTTGCGCCGTGACATACTAGATCAACAAGTAGTAGACACCCACGACCATAAAGTAATCAGAATTAATGATATACACCTGCTTTTTGTGGATCGCTTATTGATGGTTGCCCATGTGGACATGAGTCTAAGAGGGCTACTTCGCAGATTAGGCTTTGAGAAATTAATAGATTTTCTAATCAGATTAATAAACAAAAATAATCCATATTTAAAAACCGAACACCTTATCTCTTGGAAGTATATCCATCCGCTCTCAATAAATCCCGCGAGCATGACAATTAAAGTGGACGTGCCGCAAAAACAATTTAGCACCATACCTGCCGCGGATCTTGGCGAGATTTTTCTGGAAATAAATATCAAACACCAGATCGCTCTTTTTAAGTCGTTAGACATACTCACAAGAGCCAGAATATTTACCCACATAGATTTTAAAACACAAAAACTCATGGTTGAAGAAATACCGGATAAAGAAATAACGGAATTACTAAACAATATCCCCTCTGATGAAGCAACAGATTTCTTAGAAAAACTTCCCAAGAGCAGAGTGAATCAACTTTTAAGTTTGATGGAAAATAAATACGCCAAGAAACTTTCAGAATTGATTGGTTATTCCGGTGATTCCGCGGGAGGCCTGATGACCACGGAATACATGGCTTACTTAGAAAACATGACGGTAGGCTCAACCTTAAAACAAACCAAAGAACGCGTATTTAAAGTTGAGCCTGCCCAGTTCATATATGTTGTAGATGAAAAATGGCATCTGGTTGGGGCAACGAACTTTCGCAGACTGATACTGGCAAATCCAGAAGATCAGCTCAAAAGCGTAATTTTTCCTAAAACTTATTTTGTTAACCTTGAGTCAGGGGTAAAAGAAGTGGCCTATTTAATGGAGAAGTATAAATATTACGCTATCCCCGTAGTAGACGACAACAACGTTCTCCAAGGCATCATCACAATTGACGATATCTTAAGCCAGCTGATTGCCATTGCCTGGCGCAGACTCAAAAAAATAAAGGTTCTACCAAAACAATGAAAACACGGATAAAAGACACGGATAATAACTATGACTTTGCCTAAAAAAAACTTCTGGAGAAACTTAATTATATTTCTTTCGGTTATGGGGCCGGGAATTATCACCGCGAATGTTGATAATGATGCCGGCGGAATTACTACCTATTCCGTGGCAGGGGCGCATTTTGGTTATTCGCTAATCTGGTCATTCATACCTATTATTATAGCTTTGGTAATCATCCAGGAAATGTGTTCGCGCATGGCGGTAGTAACTGGAAAAGGGCTGGCAGATTTAATCCGCGAAGAGTTTGGCGTTAAGGTAACTTTTTACGCGATGATTGTTTTGATATTCTCAAACCTTTTTAACACCATATCTGAATTTGCCGGCATAGCAGCCAGCGCTGAATTATTCGGGATAAACAAATTTATACTAGTTCCATTATGCGCTATTTTTATCTGGTGGCTAATTGTTAAGGGCACCTACAAGTCAGTTGAAAAAATATTCCTACTAGCCTGCTTATTTTATCTTTCTTACGTACTGTCAGGATTCCTGTCGAAACCTAATTGGAAAGAAGTGGCCCAAAGCTCTATCAGGCCTGCCTTGCATTTTGATAAGGCGTATTTATTTATGCTTATTGGCGTAATCGGAACGACTATCGCGCCTTGGATGCAGTTTTATCAGCAATCTTCAGTAGTGGAGAAAGGGATAAAAATTGAAGATTATAAATTCGCGCGCTGGGACGTAATTATCGGAGCGTTTGTGGTTAATGCCATTGCCATTTTTATTGTGGTTGTCTGCGCGAGCACTTTGTTTAAACACGGTATAAGAATAGAGACCGCCAAAGACGCCGCTGAAGCGCTTAGGCCTTTGGCGGGAGACTACTGTTTTTATCTCTTTGCCTTTGGCTTATTTAATGCCTCAATATTTTCTGCCTGCATATTGCCCCTGTCAACCGCTTATTCGGTTTGCGAGGGAATGGGGTGGGAAGTAGGCGTAAACCGCAGATTCAGACAAGCCCCTCAATTCTACACGCTCTACACCTTAATAATTGCCATTGGCGCCGCTGTAATTTTACTGCCAAATGTTAAACTTGTTCCCATAATGCTTATTTCCCAGGCAACAAACGGCATACTTTTGCCCTTTGTCCTGATTTTTATGCTGCTTTTAATCAATAACAAACGGCTGATGGGAAATTTTACAAATTCCAAGATTTATAATATCTTAACAATAATTGTAATTGTTGCTATGATCACGCTTTCTATATTTTTATTTTTTGCCACCCTTGGAGTACACGCTTAAAATGAACGAAAACAAAATTACAGTTCAAGAAATCTTGACTTTAAAAAATAAACGCAAGATTACCGCGCTTACCGCCTACGATTATCCCTTGGCAGACTTAATTGATAAAGCAGGAATAGATATAATCCTGGTAGGAGATTCTGTGGCTAATGTAGTTTTAGGCATGGAGTCCACAACCATGATAGGGATGGCCGAAATGCTTCATCACGCCAAAAGCGTAACGCGCGCGGTCCAACACGCCCTGGTTATCGGCGATATGCCCTATGAGTCTTATCAGATTAACCCCGATAAAGCGCTAAAGAATGCCGCAAGGTTTATTGATGAGGCGCGATGCGACGCCATAAAATTAGAATGGTTTGATAAATGCCTTCAAGTAACCAAAGAAATAATTAAAGCGGGTATTCCGGTGATAGGGCATATTGGCCTTACCCCTCAAACCGCTGATAAAATCGGCGGGTTTAAAGTACAGGGAAAGGACCCTGAAACTGCCAATGGCCTGATAGAACAAGCGGCCGAATTAGAAAAATGCGGCTGCTTCGCGATTGTCCTTGAATGTATCCCGGATAAAATCGCCCAACTCATTACGAAAAAATTAAAAATTCCCACCATTGGAATTGGCGCCGGCCTTTATTGCGACGGACAAGTGCTAGTTACTCATGACCTGTTGGGGCTATTTCAAAGATATAAACCTAAATTTGTAAAACAATACATAAACTTATCTGACCTAATTCAAAAAGCCGTCCAATGTTACAAGCAGGATGTCCTGGAAGAAAAATTCCCTGGCAAGGAACATAGTTTTGGAATTAGCAATGACGCGCTAAAGACTCTCTTAGAAAGCCAGGCATAACGCGCTAATAATGGGACTGTTGCGAAACGCCATTTTTCGTCATTCCGGCGAAAGCCGGAATCCAGAACTCTTTGATTTCAATAGGCTTATGGATACCGGCGACCGAGGGCGAAATGCCCGAGGAAGTGTCAGAGCCCAACTGGGCTCGACCTTTCGCCGGTATGACGATTTTAATGTATTTCGCAACAGTCCCATAATTACAATAATAAATTATTTAATTAATGCGAAATAAAACCCTTAAGATTATTACTTTCATAATTTTTTTCCTGTTTGCAGCCGCGTTTGTGGCGAAGTTTGCCGGGCCAAACATCATAAAACTTTACGTTGAAAACGGTATCGGAGACTGCCAAAAAATACCTATTTTGCGCATGACCCCTGAAAATAAAGAAACCAACATCTCAATAAACAATGATTACGCCGCGACATTAATGCTTTACAAGTTCCCCAAATTAAGCGTATCCCTGCCAAAAGGTTTCACCGTAACGCAGGAAGCAATCAAAAAAGTATACTACAAAAAAAGAAGAAACTCGTCCCGCAACGCGTCTATTTATCTTTTATACGAAGAACCAAATTTTTTCATAAATTTATTTCCCGAAGTAAAAAAAAATCAAGTAAATGATAATTTTGAATTTATAAAACGCGTGATGTATGCCAAATCGACAAATATGAAAAACTTCAACGATGCCTTTTTTGTAATTATGAAAAGCATTTTTACCCCTGACATAGGCGACCAAAAAAACGCGAAAATGACAGAATTCAACATTAAAGATAAAAATGGTTTTCTTAATTATACCCTGAGTGAGCTTGGCAATTACTTTGATTGCAACATAATTGATGATAAAGGAAATTTCTTTAAAATTTATATAAAAGACTCCGATGCGACATTAAATCTGGATAAAGTATTTACAATTATTTCAACTATCTCTAATTAGTTTTTAATTTAATAAAATAAAGCTTGACAAAATAAAAATTTATTATATACTTATCTACTCTGGTACATAAGAGGATTTTTATATGTAAAATATTTTTTAAAGTTATTAAAACTTTTTAAATAATTTTACTTGAAAAATATACTTTTATAGGTTATACTTATATTACGTTTGAAAGTTACATAAAATTAAGTCTTGTCATTTCGAGGAGTGAAACGACGAGAAATCTTTATCATTAAGATTTCTCCCTTCGGTCGAAATGACAGTGTATTATTGACAAGTTAAAATTTTAAATCATAATTTTTTAATAGAATAGTTTTTGAGACGAAACTCATTATATAGGCGTCCCTAAACTGTTGGGAACGCCTTTTTGTTTATTACTGAAGCGCTGGAAAACGCGCTTCAACGCTGAAGTTGTTTTTTTTCAGCGAAATGTTCTTTGATAATTGAATAGCCAAGCGAGCGCAAAAAATTGCAAAACAATTTTTTGCGCATGCGACCCACGAATCCCTAAAGGATTCGTTAGGTCAATTTCAAGAGGTGCAACAAAAAATAATCAAAGAGCCATATATAAACTTTTCTATATTATTTGGAGAGTTTGATCCTGGCTCAGAGTGAACGCTGGCGGCGTGGATTAGGCATGCAAGTCGAGCGATACTTTTTTTTTGAGTTGGGCTGACCGCAAGGAAGGCCTGATGAGAGAAGAAAGATATAGCGGCAGATTGGTGCGTAACGCGTGAGTAATTTACCTCTAACTCGGGGATAGCTTTGCGAAAGCGAAGGTAATACCCGATGTGTTCATAGCAACAAAAGTTGCTATGAGTAAAGGCGGCCGTAAGGTTGTCGATTAGAGATGAGCTCGCGTCTTATCAGCTAGTTGGTAGGGTAATGGCCTACCAAGGCTGTTGACGAGTAGCTGGCCTAAGAGGGTGGTCAGCCACATGGGGACTGAGACACTGCCCCAACTCCTACGGGAGGCTGCAGTCGAGGATCTTTAGCAATGGGCGAAAGCCTGACTA